>JAOZLO010000239.1 GCA_029934775.1 Desulfocapsaceae bacterium | reverse complement strand
ATCCACCGGTTCAAAGATCTCGTCGACTATTTTTTTTGCTCTGAGATTAGCTCCCCAGGAGACAGCCCGTGGGTAGACATTTTCCACTTTCGGATTATTTTGCCCAACCTGACGGGCCAGGAGAGTGAGACTTTTCAGGAGATCAGCGGTCTCAAAACCACCCACTACGCATGCTAATCCGAATTCACCTACCAGCGGTTCCCAGGCTCCGGCGCCGATAATAGAAGAGACGTGTCCGGGACAGAGGAGCCCATCAATCCTCAGATCAGCATCACTGAGCAGAGCCTTCATGGGAGCTAACATTGTTTTCTGGGTGGAAAGAAGGGTAAAGTTCTTTATATTCTGATTTTTAGCCGCAAGAAGAGTTGCGGCAATACCGGGAGTGGTCGTCTCAAATCCCACACCAAGAAAAACAACCAGTTCATCAGGGTTGTTTTTCGCAATTTCCAGGCCATCCATTGGAGAGTAGACAATATCAATTTTTGCACCTCTTGAGCTGGCATTGGCAAGTGATCCGTATCTGCCCGGAACCCTGAAGAGATCACCAAAAATTGCCACCCTGACTCCCGGTGTATCGGCCATGGAGATAAAAGCATCCATATGGGAGGCAGAGGTTACACAAACCGGGCAACCCGGGCCGGAAATCAGTTCCATGCCATCGGGCAGGATGGCTCGCAACCCATTTCGGAAGATAGCCATAGTATGTGAACCGCACACCTCCATGATACGGAGCGGTCTGGTTACTGAATCTTTCAATTCGGCAACCAGCGGTCTGGTCAGTTCAATATCACGATACTCGTCAAAATGTTTCATTATGGAACCTGGTTCAGGAGAGGAGTTCTTCGGGCATACTTTCCGCTAATTCCTGCAGGAGAGCGATGTTTTTCCTTGCCTCCTCTTCGACCAGGGTATGGATGGCAAACCCTGCATGGATGATGACGTAGTCACCGACATTGGGCCAGTGATCGACGATATCCAGACGAATTTCTTTGCTTATGCCATCCGCATCAACAGTGGCAATCTGGCTGATACAGAAATCGTCAGGATCTCCCTGGATTTGAATTACTTTCATGGGAATTGCTAAACACATATCTTATATATTCCTGTCTAACTTAAAAAAACCATTACGAAGGGAGTTCTACCTTTTTTTTGGCCCTGCGAACAATCTCCATGGCCAGTATCTGAGCTGCATCAATTGAATTTATGGGCAGTTCTCCACCCAGGGCACTCAGTTCTGTACAACCTACAATTGCAATATCAGCGCCCTTGTGCAAAAGATTCTCACATACTTTTTTGTATTCATTAAAAATCCGAATATCAGTATTTCCTTTTTTAATTTCTTTGATAATCTTAAATAGAAGCTCTTGATAATACGAATCAGGCCACACATCTTCAATACCTGATTCTCGAAATTTTTTCGTATAAAGTTGTGTTATGGCAACAGCTGGAGAAGCAAGCATTCCCACTTTGCCATGTTCTGGAAAAGTCGCTTTTACATGACGGGTTACAAGATCAATAAGGTTAATTACCGGAATATTCACCGCATCCTGCACTGCATCATAATAATGGTGAGCAGTATTACAGGCAATAACCAGAAAATCAGCTCCCCATGATTCAAGTCGCTCACCCATATCCGCCATGCAGGGGCCTGGGTCTTCTCCATCCCCTTCAATTATGGCTTTTATTCTGGATGGAACCTTGGGGTTATTATCCACAATGCAGCGAATATGATCGATATCATCTAAAGCCGGTGTCAAGTCAATGATGCGCTGCATGAGATCAACAGTGGCTTCCGGACCCATCCCCCCTAAAATACCGACGATCTTTTCTTTTTCCTCTACCATTCTTTTATCCCTCGGATATCGCAGATTTTCTCTTGTTGTCAACGTGGCAATGATCGTTCTGTTTTCACTGAGTGATTTTAATTCTTCTATGGCTTGACTGCTGAGTTCATATTTTTCCTTTTGATCGCATATAATTTGTTTCTCTTTCACCGTCATTATAACGGGTTAGCGCGATATCTACAATACCTGTAAAGGATGAAACCGTAAATGAAAATTATTGACTTCTATTTAACGGTTTTGTATTATAGTTTTCCGTTGGGATATCAGCATGATACAATGTGACAGTATGTTCTACAGGGTTTGTGGAAATATGATTTATATCATCCTTTTTGCTTCCCACTCCGGACCTGAGTCTGAACGGGATTGCCTGTCACCCAACACAAACGGTTAAGTCGCAACCATGCCGAAGGGTAAACACCCCACAAGGGGGTATAAGTACCATGGTGGTATATCGAACTATATAATATGAAAACACATTCCTTAGTTTCTTGTTTTTTATGACAGAAATTAAGGAGTAAGGTACTAAAAAGAGGAGGAAAAAATGAAGCTTTATACTGTTTTAATTGCTGCCGTGGGTATCCTTATTGGAAACTCCGGGAGTTTTGCCAACGATCACCCCGAAATTGAAGGTCCTTTTGAGACTCCTATGGAAGTAACTGAAACCTGTCTGGAGTGCCATGAAGATGCTGCCCAAGAGGTTATGGCCACCAGCCACTGGACCTGGAAAAAATTGCAGCAGATCCCGGGGAAAGGCATGGTCAGTCGTGGAAAAACGAATGTTATTAATAACTTCTGTGTCTCAGTCGGCGCAAACTGGTCTCGTTGTACCAGCTGTCATGTTGGTTATGGCTGGAAAGATGAGAGTTTTGATTTTACTGACGAGTCTCGGGTTGATTGCCTTGTCTGTCATGATACTACTGGAACGTATAAAAAACCGGGTGCAGGTGCAGGGTATCCGGCAGGCTTTACCGGCAAGGAGAGCATGGACAAAAAACCGGTTGATCTGGTAGAAATTGCCAGAAACGCTGGAATGCCAACCAGAGATAATTGTGTCGACTGCCATGGTTTTGGTGGTGGTGGAAATAATGTGAAGGCTGGCGATATGAGTAATGCCATGAGAAATCCAACCAAAGAGCTGGATGTTCATATGGATGCGACGGGGCTTAACTTTAGTTGTCAGCAATGCCATGCATCCGACACCCCCCACGATCTTCCCGGTAATTCTCTCATTGTTTCCGCCGGTGGAGAAACCACTATGGCCTGTACAGATTGCCATGGTGAAAGTCCCCACAGATATTTCCCGACAGCACAACAGTATAACAAGCATACCAAAAAGATAGCTTGTCAGACCTGCCATAACACTCACTTTGCAAAAGTGGATGGAACCAAAATGAGCTGGGACTGGTCCAAATCTGTCGATCCAAAGACCCTTGATAAAGATAAGCGAGTCATCACGGAACATGGCCACAAAGTTTTTATAGCCAAGAAAGGACTGTTTACTTATGAAGACAACGTTGTCCCAGCATACCGCTGGTACAATGGCACTGCAGGTGCATATACCATTGGCGACAAGATCGACCCAACAAAAGTAACTGCACTGAATTTCCCGTTAGGTGATAAAGACGATCCTGACTCCAAGATTATGCCCTTTAAAATACACACCGGAAAACAGATTTATGATTCCAAGTTCAATTACCTGATCACTCCAAAAATCTGGGGCCCGAAGGGAGATCCCGATGCCTATTGGGTACAGTTTGACTGGAACAAGTCAGCAGCAGCGGGTATGAAGGTGAGTGGTCTTGAATACAGTGGTGAGTATGGCTTTGCAGCTACTGAGACCTACTGGCCCATCAACCACCAGGTAGACCCTAAAGAAAAAGCTCTTAAATGTCTTTCCTGCCATAAAGAAGGCAATCGAATGGACTGGAAAGCTCTTGGTTATGAGGGTGATCCAATGAAGATGAAAAGATTGTCGAATAATTAGTTAGGTTTTCCAGGCTCTTTCCCTGAAAAAGGAAAGGGCCTGGTTTATTAAGCTGTATGCTGTAAACCTCCAGCTATTGCCTGACCAAAAGAGATGGCCCCATCGTTTACCGGCAATAGTTTTCCCGTATAAACCTGTAAATTTCTGTTTTTAAGGGTGTGAAGAAGACCTTCCAGCAGCAGATCATTCTGCATACAGCCTCCGGAGAGAACCACCTTGGTGATGCGGGTTTGATGCGAGAGTCTCTGCACAAGTTCAGCAATACTGCTGATAAGCCACAGGTGAAATTTCAGGGCAATGACAGAAACCCTATCTCCTCTGGCAAGACCGCCGAGCACTATCTTAACACTTTCCTGAGAAGATATTTCCCACGTGCCATTCATTTCAACAAGGGAGTTTTCGGTGCTTTCAGGTCGATTGTGCAGGATCTCATCAAGCCACAATGAGGTTGTTTCCTTTTTTGCCTGTGCTTCAAGCTCTATTGCGGCCTGGCCTTCATAGCTGTTATATTGACATATACCCAGAAGGGCAGCTATTGCATCAAAAAGCCGTCCACAGCTGGAGGTTAAGGGAGCATTGAATTTTTTTTCCACCATTGTTCGTATTATCTGGATCTCCGCTGCATCCAGGTGCTGAAGTGATACAGGAAGTTGAGATGCATGAAGAGTTTTTCCATCGGATACACTATAGAGCGCTGCCAGTGCCATTCGCCATGGTTCAGTTGCTGCTGTATCTCCCCCGGGAAGACGGAGATGACTGAGGTGTCCGAGGCGGGTATAGGAGGTAAGATTGGCTTTTAGAATTTCCCCTCCCCAGACTGTGTTATCCGGCCCGTATCCAGCCCCATCCATTATTACAGCAAGCACAGGATCATCCAGGCCGTGTTCGGCCATCACTGCAACAGCATGGGCATGATGATGCTGGATACGGTAGAGGGGCAGGTTGAGTTTTTCTGCGTAATAGCTGCTTAGATAATCGGGATGAAGATCACAGGCAGCCACCTCCGGTTCAAACTGCAGGAATTGTTTCAGATGTTCTATCGATTCAGTGTAGAGATCATATGATTCAGGATTTGAAAGATCTACTGCATCTTGACTGAGAAAGGATGTTTTCCCATGTCCAAGGCAAAACGTACTTTTAAGTTCACCACCACAACCAATAATTTTCGGAAGATGCCATGGTATCCTGATTGGTGAGGAGATACTCCCCCCCCTGGCTCTGTGAAAGATAAGCGTAGACTCCGAGAAAATTATTTTAAGTTCATTCTGTTAAACTAATAGGCTGTAGGCTATTAGGGGGGGGGAGGTTTTTCTTTGTCTTTTGCTTTTCCTAACAGCCTTCAGCCTAATAACCTGGGTTGCGGGCATT
>JAOZLO010000238.1 GCA_029934775.1 Desulfocapsaceae bacterium | reverse complement strand
TCAGAATTTAGTCTCCCCCTTGTGGAGTGTTAGTACCTGTACTTTACTGCTGAAATCCTGTCATAAAAAACAACAGATAAGCGTAGACTTCGGATAAGCACCCTTATAAAGCCAGGGCATAAACTCCGACTTCTAGAACTTATACCACAGAGGACACAGAGTCCCAGAGTAGGAATTCTTTTCTCTGTGCTCTCTGTGTCCTCTGTGGTGAGAGAATGTGGCTTTTGGGTTACGGGCAAAGCCCGCCTTAGTGCTTTTCCCCTGGCAGATAAAAGATAGATTAAGCAACTATAGAGCTATGAGACTGTATGCCAGGCCGGCCAGGACAGCTCCTGAAAACCCCAGCAGTACATAGGCCGCAAATACCCATCTATTTACCAGGGCAAAAACAGCAGTCATGGCCGGGATACTGCTGACGGCTCCCGCTACAACAAAAGCCATTCCCGCTCCGCCTGACATCCCCTGATCCATGAGTCCCGAAACAATAGCCGGGGCGATGTAGGAATTTAAGTAGGCCGGAACCCCTACAATAGCGCTGAGGATAATTGGGAAGATGCCGGTTCCTCCAACTATTGAAGCTATGGTTTCTGCAGATACATAGTGAATCATCAGACTTTCCAGAGTGTAGGCAAAGAGCATCCACTTGAATAAAAACATAGCATTGTATTTAAATTCAGAACCAAATATACCGACTCGTGATTTTTCGGACCAGAATCGCCAGACTGGTTTTTCATCAACAAGTCCACCTGTTGCACAACAGCTTCCCGGGTCTCCACTGTTCTTTAAGGAACAACTGGTACTATCAGGTGCATTTCGGCGTGGTTTGAGTGGATTCTTGAAATACCCTGTTGCACTAAAGAACTTGACGACAAATCCTCCCATTAAACCAAGAGCCACTGCGATGACAGCCTTACTGACTGCAAATGTCCAGCCCAGGATTCCAGCGGTAATCAGCAGTGTTGGAGGATCAATCAATGGTGAAGAGAGCCAGAAAGCCATGATTGGTGCCAAAGGGGTTCCCAGTGCAAGTAACCCTGCGATAAATGGTATCACCTCACAAGAGCAAAAAGGAGCCAACCCGCCTATCAGAGCGGCCAGGACAATCATACGATTTTCACGTCCTTCGAAGGCCCGGGCAACCAGTACTTCAGCCCCTGTAGCTTTCAGGCCGGCGATAAGCAGAATGGCAAAAAGCATGTATGGAGCTGTATGTGCCAGATTTAACAATGTGAGTCTGGCGAGTGGAACCAGTTGATCGATATCGAAAATGCTCAAAAGGGCAAATATCAATATGACGAGCAGATACACTTTATCTATTTTGCTCAGAAATAATGGGGCTAAAGATTTTTCATTTTTGATGACGCAGTTACAGTCAGCCATTTTCGTGTTCCTCTCCATGTAACTAGTTTTGTGGTTTTTTTAAGTCAAAAAAAATCACCTTATTTTGTTGCAACGGTTCTTGTTTTTCGCACAACACTCGCTAAGTAAATAATCGCCAAGTAATTCTACGTGATCAAAATTTGCTCTGTTGATCACTTCTCGCCCCTGTTTTTCCTGTTCAATCAAATTTGCAGCACCCAGAAACCTCAAATGATGGGCCAGTGTCGAGGCTGGCATCTTTAGCTGTTGTCGTATTTCACCAATGGTGAGCCCTTCAATTCCGGTTTTGACCAAAAGTAACAGTACAGCCAGTCGAGATTCCGATCCTACGGCCGCAAATCCCTGCGCAGCTTCTTCTAAAGATATCATTGCAATTCTGTTAGTATTTTTCATAATGGGCAGATACTGATGCAGTGATATAAAATCACATAACTAGTTGTACGGTTGTTTCATAGAAATGTCAAGCGCATCTCTAATTTATTTTCAAGAGTAATGATTTTTTTGTAAAAATGTCAGGATTTAAAAAAAATATCTCCCAAGGGCAACAAGCCCCATGCCCGTTGCCACTGTGCCAAAAAAACTTTTGAATCGCCAGGCAACAAAAAATGTTGGGATTGCCGCAAATAAAAAGAAATTATCCGGGTTCAGGGTGAGTTTTCCTTCGTGGCAGAGTAATCCAGGTGCCAGCAAAGCTGCAAGGACTGTGGTGGGAACAAAATTTAACCAGCGGGTAATCCACGGTGACAGGGTGCGACCGGAGAGGAATAGCATGGGTAACAGTCGTGGCAGGTACGTGACTGCCCCCATGCCGCATATTGTCAGGAAGGCGAGTTTTTCATCCACTGTTCAACTCCAACACCAATGGTGGCGGCAACAATCGTTGCTGTTATAACATGTGACTGACTGAAGCCGAGCAGGTAGAGTGTCACTGAAATTCCGGCAGATAGTAGTGCCATCATTAAATATACAGGTTTAATAATCTGTGGTACCAGAAGTGCTATAAACATAGCTGGTAGAGCAAAATCCAGTCCGACCGGTCGAACATCGGCGAGTTGTCCTCCGGCGAGATACCCAAATAGACTGCTGATAACCCAGGATAATTGCGCGGTGATATTTACCGCAAAAGTTTCTATTTTGGGAGGAGTTCGTTTGGCCATTCGCATTGTGTGCAAAGCGAATGTTTCATCCGTCAATTCATATCCAAAGAAAGCGATCTGCCATTTTTTCCACCCCTTTAGTTTTGGTGCCAGGGCTGCAGACATCAGCAGGTGTCGAAGATTCACCACAAAAGTAGTAAATATCAGGGTAAATGGCGAAGCAGCTGCACCAAAGAGTCCGGCACCTATTAACTGCGCGCTTCCCGCAAAGACGATCACGGACATGGCAACAGCATTGAACAAGCCCAGCCCACTTTTCTGTGCCAGTACACCATAGGCGAATCCCACCGGAATATATCCCAGCACCACAGGTAAAGCCTGGCGTACACCATTCCAGAATCTCAGATTCTTTTTTTCTGCACTGAATCTTTCAACTGCGTCACTGCATCTTTTTTCTTTTGTGGGCAATTTTCTTAAAAATTTTTCTTATTACAGGCAGCGTTTTCAGATCTTCCCCGGAAATTCGTCGTAGAACGAGGTCGGTGTTGGCAATAACGTTGGCACTTCTCTGGCCTTTTTTAGAGAAATAGGCCATTTCTCCAAAAATATTTCCGGCAGTGAGGGTTATTATTAAATTATCTTTCCTGTCAAGGATATTGACACTACCATCATCAATAAAGTAAATACCATCCGGGCTATCCTGGAAATGGATGATATGTTCATTTTTTTTCCGCCAGACCAGTTTGAATTTTTTCTCCCACTCAGTATTTACCACAAGTGCTTGAAAAAATTCCTGATCCATGGCTTTAAAAAATGCACTGGAAAGATTGAGCAGTCGAATCCCCAACAATTCAGGGGATGGTTCCCATATTTTCATACCCACTTGTTTGAAGTCTTTTTCAGGACAGGGATTGTGGCCGATATATTCGAGAACACGCTCTGTTGGCGGGTCTTTTTTTCCTGTCATAGCGATAAATAAATCCTGGACTTCGAACAGTTTTTGTCTGGCAAGAGGGAAATCCGGGGGGATATTTTCCTGGAGATCCCCACAAAACGACTCCACAGCACTATTTTTCATATCTATAAATCGCAGGAGATCCTCTCTGTTCACATCTTCAGGACACTGGTGTATACCTGGTTTGTATACAGAAAAAATATGCACAGGGTGAGTAAGGTTCTTGGGGGTGACCTTCCCTATACGGGTCAGATATTGAGCATGTTCTGTCTGCCTGAAGGCCATCTCTCTATCCATTAGAATCCGGGTGCCGAAGTGGCCACAGAGTTCTTCCAGGCGACTGGCCACCGAAAAACTGGCACCAAAGCGCATAGTTTTTTCATCGAGGACTGCCTCTATTATATGGCCCGAAAAGAGTCCTATGCGTGTTGGTGAAATGGTGCCTTTTTCCATGGCGTAGACTATTTCCAGGGCTACGCTAAGGGCCAGTCCACACATTTTACTTTTTTCTTCTCCCGGCTTCCTCTCAAAAATGGCAACGGCACCATCTCCTGCTGAGGATTCAATCCGTTGATTTTTCCCACATACTGAATGGACAATTCTTTTGAGGTTCATATGGTATTCAAGCATGAAATCCTTGATCGCAGTTGGCCGCATATCTGTTGTCTTTCTGGAGTAGCCGATCATATCACTGAGCAGGATAACTACTTCTTTTTCAACCCCGCATGACTGGGCTGCCTGTTCTGTTTGAGATAAATTTTTCAATTTCATAGGGTTTATGCCCTGTCGTCGGGGAGAGAGGTGACGTCTGATAATTTTTCTAGGCTTTATTGTACTCTGATTCCAGTTCTTTGCGCAAGGAAAAGGCTAGGCTGGAGCTGTTGAGCTCAACATGATCATAGGTGAGCATATCCCCTTTTTTCACCGGTTTAATGATTCTGGCTTTACCTGTGAGACCAAGGGGGAGTCTATTTTGAGTTACGCTGTTTTTTGCACGCACGAGCTTACCAAACACAGTATACCCACCCTCACCATCGAGGATGTCCCCAGGAAAAAGATCCTTTTTAGCAGTTGCCACGACGTCAGCCAGAAATTCTTGAGCACTGCCTGTTGCTTCATTACGGAGGACTGCTGAGGCGGCACTGATGCCAAGCTCCAGTCCAATAAAATGATACGGACGGTAAAGGGCCGAGTATCTGCCACTACCATCCGTTTTCATGCCATACTCCTGGAAACAACGTTCTACATACTTATTGGGAGCTTTAAAAACGACATATACTCCCCATCGGAGGTCCCTTGCGATGGGTGAGCCGTCACGATTTTCACTGGCAATAACTTCTACTGTACCCCCATGTTCGAGGATACCTCCATCGCATTCTGGCTTGAGGATGTCGGCAAGTTCGTCAATATCCACTGCCGGGAACTTGAGTCCGCACTGTTGAGGGACCAGGCCGGAACTGTTGGACACAGCACACATCTCTATGGCGGATTTACTGCCGTCAAGGAATGAGTTAAACATCTGAGCATTGTAGTCGCCTTCAGCCACACGCTGTTCACTGAAGCCGTAATAGCCCCAGACCGTTTCCGGTGTTGAGAAATGGTATTCAGGCTGGAACCTGGTACCTTTTCCTGCGCATACGACTTCAAAGCCAACAGTTTTTGCCCAGTCAAGTTGTTCAGCGATAAGTGCCGGCTGGTCGCCATAGGCCATGGTATAAACAACCCCCTGTTTTTGAGCCTTTCTTGATAAAGCCGGGCCCAGTAGACAGTCGGCCTCGACATTGACCATG
>JAOZLO010000237.1 GCA_029934775.1 Desulfocapsaceae bacterium | reverse complement strand
CATTTTATTCAAGTGAGACCAAGACCAGGTTCGGTAAAGGGCTTTTCATCGGCATGGCTTATGTGGCGGGTGCCGGAAGTATTGTCACTCTTCTGGGTGCGGCCAGAGGGGCAGTCGCCTTAGGTTTCTATAAAGATATCATGGAAGTGGATATCAGTTTTTTTCAGCTTTCCATGTACATGTTTCCGGTTGGCTGGCTCATGGTTTTCTTACTGTGGGGCTTTTTCATGATTGTCTGCAAACCTGAACAGTCGCGAATCCCCGGTCTAAAGGAGAAGGCAAAGAGGATGTATAAAGAACTGGGAAGTTGGAGCAGAAATGAAATTCTAACTGCAGTAATCGTTGTAAGCACCATCCTCGTTATTGCGCTGAAAAATTTTGTCCCGGCCCTTGGAGGGTTAGATAAAACAGGTATCTTGCTCTGTTCCACTATCACATTTTTCCTCTTGAATATTCTGGATATTGATGATCTTGAAGATGTTCCCTGGAATATTATTCTTCTTTTTGCAGGTGCTATGTCAATCGGTTTCTGCTTGTGGGAAACAGGGGCTGCCAAGTGGCTTGCAGTCAACTGGCTGGTTCTCTTTCAGAGCTCCCCTCCGATTGTTTTTATAATCGGTATGGCTTTCTTTGTCATGATGATGACCAACTTTATCATGAACGTTGCTGCCATTGCCATTTCCCTGCCTGTTGCTCTTGTTATAGCCCCATATCTTGGAGTGGCAGGTGAGGTCATTCTCTTCTCTTCTCTTGTTGTGGCGGGTATGCCTTTTCTTCTGCTGGTGGGTGCTGCACCCAATGCCATTGCTTACAATTCAAAACAGTTTACTACTGGAGAATTTGTCATGTATGGTATACCGGCAAGTATCCTGCTCATGCTTGTGACCTGGCTTGCAGTTTCAGTTATCTGGCCGCTGATGGGAATGCAGATCTATACTCCCTAGGTGTCGTCAATATGAGAATATTGAAATTTTACTTTTGAAACGTTTTAAAACATAATAGAACAGAAGGTGATGATAATCGGGACAGTACAAAAGATAAAACGATCTGATGCAGGATAATACAATTATGAGATCCACTGAAACTGCTTTTTTTGATAAAATTAAAATAATTGAGATTTTAAACGGTATTCCTCATGGTGCTGTTATTTTGGACAGGGATCTTTGTATCGTAGAAATGAACAGTTCTCTTGAACTGCTTACCGGGTTTGCAGTATCTGAGGCAAAGCGGGTACGCGCTGATTTTATATTACGCTGTAATATCGGCAAGAGTGAAAAGTTGTTCCGCAAAGTACTTGAAACAGGGGAATCTCTTTCTGTTGAAGGAAATATTATTACCCAGGATCATAAAAATAAACCTATTCATTTCACCGTTTCTCCCTTTAGAAATGATGACGGTAATTCTGTTGGCCTTTTTGTTTTTCTTGAAGATATTTCAATTTCACACTCTTTTGATCAAAGAGGTTTCAGCAGTGATGGAGTAAAAGACATTTTAGGACATAGTTCCAAAATGTTGGAAATGTTCGAGCTTTTACCAGTGCTGGCCCATACCGATGCCTCTGTTCTTATTACGGGGGAAACAGGTACAGGTAAAGATTTGATTGCTGAAGCTATTCATAAAGCATCCAAGAGATCCCGTTATCCCTTTATTAAAATAAATTGTGGAGCTCTTCCTGAAGCTCTGCTGGAGTCGGAATTGTTTGGCCATGTAAGAGGTGCCTTTACTGGTGCGGTAAAGGATAAGCCCGGTCTCTTTCGACTGGCTCAGGACGGTACTATTTTTCTTACAGAGATAGGAGATCTGCCTCTCTCGTTACAGGTGAAACTTCTCTCAGTGCTGGATGACAGAGAATTTTTCCCAGTGGGAGGCGTAAAAAAAGAAAAGGTCAATGTCCGCATTATTGCGGCAACCCATCGTGCTCTACGGGAACTCGTTAAACGTGGAGAATTCAGGGAGGATCTTTTTTATCGATTGAATGTTCTACGTCTCCATTTACCTGCCTTGCGGGAGAGGGACGGGGATATCCGATTATTGCTCGATTATTTTTTACGGAAATTTAATACCAGTCTGAACAAATCTATTAAGGAATACAGTGGAAAGGCTACTGAAATTTTAACATCCTATCACTATCCTGGAAATGTCCGTGAACTACGTAATATTGTAGAATATGCAGTGCACATATGTCGGGGCAAAAGTGTGAAAAAGGAGTGTTTACCGGACTACCTCGTATCTCCTTTAATGGATATGGAGGTCAATGAAGAGCAGGATGTAAAACAGATTGATACAGAGGGGGGAGTTCAGAGTAAACCCGTTGCCGATAAAGCTGAACATGCTGTTCCCATTGATGGAGGATGGCGTGATGTTGAAAAAGGGATGATAATTGATGCTCTGAAAAAAACCGGTGGCAACCGCTCCAAAGCAGCTTTGATTTTGGGTTGGGGAAGAACAACCTTATGGCGTAAGCTCAATCGATATAGTTTGAACTAATCAGCAAAATTTAAAATGAGAATTCTTATAACCATTCAAAAAAACAGTGTAGCTCCACGGTTTGATTTGACCACAGAGGTATTGATAGCGTTGTGCGAAGGTCAGAAGGTTCTTGGTAAACCCAGAACCGTATTGATGACACGGCCCTCTTCTGAAGAATTGTGTGCTTTAATTATTAAAGAAAATATCAACACGGTTATTTGTAATGGTATAGAAGAGAGCCATTTACAATATCTTGCCTGGAAAAAAATGAGGGTTATTGATTCGGTGGTTGGGCCATATTCAGAAGCTTTGAAAGCAGTTACGGGTGGCTTTCTGCGCTCCGGAACTGTACTTCCTGGAGCAAAACAGGGAGATGGGAAATGAGTAACTCGTTAAAAAAAATACGACAATTTTTCCCTGAATTTGTGACTGAAGCTCATACGGACGGAGGATATGGTCGATTTCGTCTTATGATGTATG
The DNA here is from genome assembly GCA_029934775.1 of Desulfocapsaceae bacterium. Taxonomy (GTDB): domain Bacteria; phylum Desulfobacterota; class Desulfobulbia; order Desulfobulbales; family Desulfocapsaceae; genus Desulfomarina. The sequence continues at coordinate 2,283 of JAOZLO010000237.1, read as the reverse complement.
GGGCAATGTTTCTCATTTCTTTTACTCCGCTTATTTTAGCCATCGGTTTGAATTCCCATGAACATAAAAAACTTCTGGAACTTCAAGAGCGGGAGCAGTTGGTTTCGTCCATAGAGGGTGCACAGAATACAATTGAAGCATCTATGCATGAACTGCAGGCTATGGTAAGGTTTGTTGCTGGTGAGTACAGTTATGATGAGCTTATAAAACCGGGCAGGGTAAGTGAACTTTTTGCTCATTTAAAGGATCAATATCCGGGCTTTGTTGATATGGGTGTTATTGGTCCTGATGGCATTCAGGAAGAATATGCAGGGCCTTTCCGTCTTGAAGGGTATGACTACAGTGAACAGGACTGGTACGTAAAGGTTCTGACAAGACAGCTCTATATCAGTGACGTTTTTATGGGATACAGAAAACTTCCTCATTTTGTAATTGCAGTGAGTAATAAACTACCCGGAAGAGAAGAATACTGGGTTCTGCGTCTGAGCATTGATTCTGAAACCCTGCAGAATTATGTCTCAACTGTCAATACCAGGTCGTCTCAAGATATCTTCCTTGTCAACAGCCAGGGTTTCCTGCAGACCAAATCTAATATATTTGGTGACATTCTTGATATATGCCCCTTTTTTACCCACTACAAGGGCGGGGAAGCCGTTACCCATTACTCAGAATTTAAAGGTAAAAAATATTTAAGATCGTATGTGCAAATTAAAAATAGTCCCTGGATGGTGGTTATAATCATAGAGGGATATATGTATGGCGCAAAGTGGTCTTCACATCGCTTTCGAGTACGGATGATTTTTTTTGGCTGTACAGTACTTGCTCTCATTGTTGTCATACAGCTGGTAAACTCAATAACGAATCGCCTTCAGGAGGCGGATCAAAACCGTAATCGGGCGGTAATTGAGTCACAGTATACCAATAAATTTGCCTCTATAGGGAGATTGGCCGCGGGGGTTGCCCATGAAATCAATAATCCTCTGGCGATTATTGATCAAAAGGCCGGGCTGGTGACAGATCTTATGGAAACTGCAGAAGAGTTTGAGCATAAGGAAAAACTGTTACACTCCATTGATGGTATTTTAGGTGCTGTGCAGCGTTGTAAAGTGATTACCCACCGTCTTTTGGGCTTCGCCAGGAGAATGGATGTCGCCTTTGAGCATATAGACATCAGTGATCTTCTCCAGGAGGTACTCGGATTTCTCGAAAAAGAGGCTTCATACAGTCGTATTCGCTTTGAAAAATCTTTTGCTGAAAAGCTTCCTATGGTTTTCAGTGACCGTGGGCAGCTGCAGCAGGTTTTTCTCAATATTATTAACAACGCAATTGATGCCGTAGGAAAGGATGGTTTAATTGTTCTTTCTGCAGAGTTTTATGATCGAGAGATGATAGAAATAAAAATCAAAGATTCTGGACCGGGCATGTCTTCTGAAACTGTTAAACGTATTTTTGATCCTTTTTTTACTACAAAAGAGGCTGGCAAAGGTACTGGTCTTGGTCTTTCCATAACCTATGGCCTGGTGAAAAAACTTGGTGGAGAGATATCGGTTAAATCTAAAATCGGAAAGGGAACGGCTTTTTCTGTACGTCTGCCGATAAACGATACTCGAAAAGAGGGGAATTTTAGTGGATGAAATAAAAGTACTCATTGTCGATGACGAGGTTGAATTTACTGAGGCTCTGGCGGAACGTCTGGAACTCCGTGGTTTTTCTCCTGAAACAGTAGACTGCGGTCTGGCTGCTTTAGAAGCACTTGATACCGGACATCTTCCCGATGTTGTCCTGCTCGATCTCAAAATGCCCGATATGAGTGGATTTGAGGTTCTCGTTGAAGTAAAACGAAACTATCCCTCTATTGAGGTGATTATGCTGACTGGACATGGCGCAGCGTCTGGGGGTATGGACAGCATGGAGCGGGGAGCATTTGATTTCATTATGAAGCCGGTTGATCTTGGGGAGTTGATGGAGAAAATAAACCAGGCCTATGAAAAACGAATTTCTGCTTCTTGATGGCGTCGTAGGTAGCTTGACTCCGAAAACGCTTAATCTGATTCAGCTCCCACGAGAAGGTATCTGATAGATTGGCAGAAAAATAATTATTTATTGATCGTTGGGCCTGTAGATCATTCAGGCTACTGATCATGGGCCGCAAGGGAAACACAAATTATTGCATCCCGGTTTGTCCGGATGAAGAGGTTATCCGAAAATGGAAAACAAATTAAGAGATGGTCATCTCAAATTTTTAGGAAAGTTACTGGCAGGCTATACTCATGAACTGAAAAA
>JAOZLO010000236.1:2386-5234 GCA_029934775.1 Desulfocapsaceae bacterium | reverse complement strand
ACATCCATGAACCCTTGAAAAATTCCCATGGCATTGGAACCGCCACCTACGCAGGCAAAAACTCTGGCCGGGGGTTTGCCGTGTTGTTTTTTGATCTGAATGGCTGCCTCTATACCGATGATTGACTGAAACCACGAAACCATTTCTGGAAATGGTGCAGGACCACAGGCAGTACCCAAAACGTAATGGGTGCTGTCGATATTGCTTACCCAGTCTCTGAAAGATTCGTTGATAGCATCTTTCAAGATGCGTGATCCATCTTGTACAGGAATAACTGTAGCCCCCATTTTTTCCATCCAGAAAACATTGGGGCGTTGGCGTTGTACATCGACTTCTCCCATGTAAATTGTGCATTCAAAGCCAAATTTTGCAGCCATCGTTGCTGTTGCCATACCATGCTGTCCGGCTCCGGTTTCTGCAATTACCCGTTTTTTCCCCATTCTTTTTACGAGCAACCCCTGCCCCATGACATTATTTGCCTTATGAGCCCCTGTATGGTTCAAATCTTCACGTTTTATGTAAATTTTTGCACCACCAAAGTAGTTAGTCAGGTTTTCTGCATAGGTGAGGGGGGTTGGTCGGCAGGAGTAGGTAGACATCAGATCGATATATTCTTGCCAGAAATAAGGATCATTTTTTGCCTTTCTATATTCAGTTTTCAGCTGTTCAAAGGTTTGATTGAGGATTTCTGGTATATATGATCCTCCCCAGTTGCCAAAAAAACCGGCATTTCCCATTATTTTTTTCTCCATCATAAATCCTCTAGGAGGTCGTCCGAGAACAACCATTTTGGAGTTGGAGTTTATGCCCTGGCTTTTATAAGGGTGCTTACCTGTTTAAAGTCAAGGCATCTATTTAAAACAAACAAACAGTCATCCGTTTAATATTACAAGCATTATTATTAGGAAATAGTGCAAAGTTTGGGCAAAGATCTATTCTTAGAAAACCTCCCAGGACAGATGCTTTTCTGCAAAATATTTCTACGTAATCAATCTTAAGCAAAAAAAATAGTTATTCAAGGACAAATATCAGTTGAATGTTTATCAAAATATTTGATAAACTAGATGAAATTTACAGTTTACTCAATGGTTAAGGAGGATAGAATGACAGTAGACACAGCTCCATCTGATAACACTCAAGCCGATTCCGAGAAAATATTTACCTTCCCCCGAGGTATACCAGGTTTTGAAAAATACACCAAATATATCCTGTTTCACAAGGAAGAAGACAACAACAATGCTTACTGGCTTGAGTCATGTGATACCCCTGGAGTGACATTTACCCTTGTCGAACCCGGACAATATGGTCTGAGCTATGAACTTGAGCTGACTGAAGAGGAACAGGATCTCCTGCAGACTGAAGATGCCAAAACTTTGGGAGTTTTCCTTATTTTAAGTAAGGGTGGTGGAACAGATACAAAAACATCAGGGCTTAACGCAAATATTACAGGCCCGATTATTATCAATGCCCAAAATCGTCTGGGGCTGCAGAAGGTTCTTCAGAAGTCGCATCTGAGCACTTTGATTGTAGAAGATTAAGCCCGTTAATATTCTCTCTTGTGCGCCTGACTATTCAAACTTGTCTGGATTATGCCAGAGTTGTAATGCTTTTTGGTAAACCTGTGAGCGTGATATTCCGAGGTCAGTGGCGATGCGTTTGGAGACATCTTTTAGAGAAAGTTCTGCATTGTCACGGTACCATTCAATCAACCCTTCAATGCTCTCTGCCGTGACTTTCTCTTTTTTCCCGGGCCAGATAACAAGTACAAATTCTCCCTTATTTTTTCCTGACCTGGATTTTTCGAGGAGAGTTTGTAAATCTGCTCTTTGCAGTTCTTCAAACTTTTTGGTCAGTTCTCTTGCCCATAAAGCTTGACGTTCGCCTAAGATATCGAAGGCATCCTCAAGAAGAGCTGATATTCGGTGGGGGGATTCATAAAGGACAACAGGGTATTCAGAGTGGATAAGAGCGTTGAGAGATTTCCTGCGCTGGTTTTTTTTGGAAGGCAGAAATCCAAGAAAGAGAAATTCTGCATTACCAAGACCTGCAGCTGAAAGAGCAGTTATGAGCGCAGAAGGGCCAGGCAGAGGAATTACTTTGATGTCGTTTTGATGGGCTGATTTTACAACTACTGAGCCAGGGTCTGATATTGCAGGGGTACCGGCATCACAGACAAGAGCAACATTTTGTCCTGTTTTGAGAATATCAATTATCTCTGCACTCCTTTGAACCTCCTTTTCTCTATAGTAACTGACCATTGGAGTCTGGATGTTGAGGTGGTTTAAGAGTTTATGTGTATGCCGAGTGTCTTCTGCGGCAATCAGATCAACTTCATTTAAAATACGAATAGCTCTAAGGGTAATATCTTCGAGATTTCCAATTGGAGTTGGTACGATATAGAGAGTCCCGTTTGGGCAATGAGTAGCTGTTTTCATCAGGTGAATTTAGTATTTCATTCCTGAATCCCTGTCATATAAAACAGGAAACTGAGGAAATTATTTTAAAATTACGAACATGACTATACTCCCATGGTACTTATACCCCTTGTTGGGTGTTAGGAAAATTTCATTATGAACAATTCAAAGTGAAATTGCATCTGCTTTTTTTGAATCCTGACATTTTCAAAAAAACCTGGCATTTTTTCTGCTGCATCTGTAAGTTCCATGGGAATATTTATTTGTTAAGCATACTTTCAATGTCGGTGTAGCAGGAAAGAGACCGTTATTGAGGTCAATGTGGAAAATCGACTGATATTATTCCTGCAATTGCTTTTCTTCTTCGTGTGTCAAGGTAAATAAAACAATTAAAGTTCGAGAATTTTCGGCATTTAAAGTAAAATGCTTCATTT
>JAOZLO010000236.1:0-2286 GCA_029934775.1 Desulfocapsaceae bacterium | reverse complement strand
ATTTTCGGCATTTAAAGTAAAATGCTTCATTTGGGTTCATGTATTATAAAAATTAAACAATGTGAGTTATGCAATGAATGAAAAAGAACTGCAAAAACAATTGCAAACCAAGGTAAAGCGGCGACTGGCTCCATTATTTGCTCGCTACAATATGGATTTCAGTGGCTTAGAGTCGACCATGAAGTGGAAACCCATTGTTCTTGTTATCGGCAATTATTCCTCAGGTAAGTCTACCCTTATCAATGAACTCGTTGGTCAGGATGTTCAAAGAACCGGTCAAGCCCCAACTGATGATTCTTTTACAGTAATAACTTCTGATGTAGGAGTAGATACCTCTGAGGTTCCTGGTTCTACCCTTGTTAATGATTCCTCTATGCCTTTTGGTCAGTTTAAAAAGTATGGGGAACGTCTTATTTCACATATGTGCATGAAACGTATTGACAGTCCAATATTGGAAAATATGTCAATAATTGATAGCCCGGGAATGCTGGATGCTACCAGTGAGAAGGATAGAGGATATAATTATATGGCTGTCCTGGGTGATCTTGCTAAAATGGCCGATTTAATCGTGCTTATGTTTGATCCGCATAAAGCTGGAACAATAAGAGAATCTTACAATGCCATAAGGAATACCCTGCCGGAGAAATCTGGAGAGGACCGTATTGTTTTTGTGATGAGCAGAATTGACGAATGTGATAGTCTCAGTGATTTCACACGTTCGTACGGTACACTTTGCTGGAATATGTCGCAAATGACCGGCCGTAAAGATATTCCTCATATTTATCTGACATATTCTCCTACGGCTATTGGACCAGGTTCAGCGGTTGAAGGATGGCCCCAGGAAAGGCGTGAGTTGATAGAAAAAATCAACAATGCTCCCGGTTTTCGGATTAACCATATTCTGGAAGATATTGACCGTAAGGTTAACGAGGTGCAGATCGTTGCAGAAGCAGTTGCCGGCTTTACACAGAGGTGCCAGAAGGTATCGTGGAAGATAACCAAGATCACAAGTGTCGTAGCGCTTCTGCTTTTTCTTTTTGGTGATGTGTTGTTAAACAGTTTGATTTCTTTTCCAGAGAGTACTCTGATAACAGCTGTTCGTACCGGTACATTCTCTTTAGGTAATCTTGTGATTCCTGCAATATTTGGGTTGGTTACCCTTACCATTGGTGCGATCAGTTTCAGCAAGGTCGCCTTTCCGCAAATGTTAAAAAAGGTACTTGCAAACGGTAGTGATCTTGTCAGGCTTGATAATGATTACAGGAAAAATTTGTGGATAAAAATGGAACAAAAGGCCAAAGAGAATCTTGCTGGACTTTCTGTCCGGGATCTTTGGAGCGGCTATGGGAGATCTTTGACCAAGATTCAAGGTTTTTTGAATAATGATTTGAAAGGATATTATGATAAGATAGTCAATTAGCATTTTTTTCTGCAGTAAAAAGAGCTGGAGGGTATTCTCGACTGTATACTCTCTGGCTCAGTCTCAGCGCTTTTCAATTTTTTTTCTACGCGAAGAAAACGTCGAAAATAGTACTCCCTCACTCCAGATCAAGTGTATGTCTATGTTTTAATTTTGGGCAGTCGACCTTATGCCTTTTTGTGATTAACGAAAAATTACTATGATTAAGAAATACACCAGGGTAGATGAATTTCTGCCTACGATAAATTTACTCGACTTACAGAAAAAAAAGAGACATCTAAATGAATGGAAAGGCAGCTGGATCGTGCTTGTTTTTTTACGTCATCTTGGCTGACTTCCCTGTCAAGGGCATCTGGTGCAGTTGCACCAAAAAAAGGAAGAATTTAAAGAAGCTGAAATTCAGGTTGTAGTTATCAGTTTTGAGTCAATTGAATCAACCAGGAAATATTTAAGGGATACCTCATTAGACTGGCCTGTTCTGTTGGATGATCGGAAAATTCTCTATCGATATTTTGATATGGGGAAGGTGGGATTCTGGGATCTTTGGGGATTTCAAACCTGGCGAGCATATTTAAGAGAGATGTTACAAGGAAGATTCCCTCGAAAGGGAGATTGAAATATCCAGCAGCAAGGAGGAAATGTAATCCTTGATCCTGATGGCCGAATCCGTCTGCATCATATAGGATCTGGTCCGGGTGATAGACCTGATGTCAATCTGCTGCTGCGGTTTGTAAGTGAAGCTGGGCAGGAATTTCGAAAGGAAACTTACAACGTAAACTTATGAAAACAAGAAAACCCCCGATGAGCATTAATCTCAAAGGGGGTTTTGTATAAGAGGGGCGGCGACCTACTCTCCCACACAGTCT
>JAOZLO010000235.1 GCA_029934775.1 Desulfocapsaceae bacterium | reverse complement strand
ATCGGTCAGGCCCAGGTCAATGAACCCTGCGATTCCTCTGTTTTTATCCACGGAGGCAAGGGTTTCTGGCAGCCTTGGTTTCATCAAGTCGCCTCACTTTCGCTATTGTCGGTGCCTGATGCAGCAGTTCCGGATTCTCCTTGGCTTCCTGAACAATTTTCTTAATCACTCCGATAAACTGGTCTATATCTTCCTTGCACTCGGTCTCAGTCGGTTCTATCATAATTGCACCAGGTACAACCAAAGGAAAATAGATGGTCGGCGGGTGATATCCATTGTCGATCAAACGTTTGGCAAGATCAAGAGTGGATACCCCGTCATCGTGCAGGAGTTTATCTGAAAAGACACACTCATGCATACAGGGACGGTTAAAGGCTAAAGGCAGTGTTCCCTTTAACTGTTCTTTAATATAGGCAGCGCTGAGGACAGCGAGTTGGCTTACCTTTTTGAGATTATCTGCACCCATAGACAAAATATAGCTGTACGCCCTGACCAGTACCCCGAAGTTGCCATGGAAACCATGCACCCTGCCGATACTGTCGGGATAATCGTATTTTAACCGATATGAACTGCCGTCTTTAACAGCCAGAGGTGTTGGCAGGAATTTTGTCAGTTCTTCGGTAACACAAACGGGGCCAGCCCCTGGACCGCCACCTCCGTGAGGAGTTGAAAAGGTTTTGTGCAGATTGAGGTGCATAACATCAACACCGCACTTTTCAGCATCAATTATTCCCATCACTGCGTTCATATTAGCACCATCACCATAGACAAGGCCGCCTTTGGAATGCACGATGTCAGCAATTTTCCGAATATTTGTTTCAAACAGCCCCAGTGTGTTGGGGTTGGTGATCATGATTCCGGCGCATTCTTCGTCCATCAATTCTGCTACTGTCTGGATATTCAGAATACCATTGCTGTCAGACTTGACCGGAACCGGCTTATAACCACAGAGTGCAGCACTTGCCGGATTGGTGCCATGGGCAGTGTCCGGGATGAGAATTTTTGTCCTCTTTGATCCGTGGCTTTTATGGTAAGCGGCAAAAATCAGCATACCGGTCAATTCACCGTGAGCTCCGGCTGCAGGTTGCAGTGAGACTCCCGGTAAACCTGTAATGGCCGCCAGGTAGTGCTGCAGATCATACATGATTTTCAGTGTACCCTGACTATATTCATCATCAAGCATAGGGTGAGCTGAAGTAATCTCGGGAGTTGCAGCCATAGTTTCGTTAATTTTTGGATTGTACTTCATAGTACAGGATCCCAACGGATACATGCCTGTATCCACGCCAAAGTTCCACTGGGACAAGCGTGTATAGTGGCGGACAACATCCACCTCACTCAGGTCGGGAAAATCAGGTCCCTGCCCCTGCAATGTCTCCTCCAGTACTGCTTCAGGAACATCATTTACAGGAATACTCATTCCCCTGCGGCCTTTTTTCCCCTTCTCCCAGAGAAGAGGTTCATCTAAAATAAGTCCACTGATTCCCGGTGTTTTTATTTTTGTCATTACAGCACCTCCTTTACAACAGCATCTATATCCTCTTTTGCAGCGGTCTCTGTGGCACAAAAGAGATACTTTCCGGCAAAGGATGGGTAGAATCTGCCCAAATCAAGTCCGGCGATGATTCCTTTTTCCTGCAGGCGTTCATAAGCAGGCAGAAAATCGTGTTTAAAATCAACTACAAATTCATTAAAAGTAGGAGAATCAAAGAGAATGTCAGCACCTTTTTTTATGAGTTCGGATTTAAAGTATTCCGTTTTATTGTAGTTGAGCTGCGCCAGTTCTCTGATCCCCGAACCACCCAATGATGACATGTACATGGTAGCAATGAGTGTACAGATACCCTGGTTGGAACAGATATTCGATGTAGCTTTCTCCCTTCTGATATGCTGCTCTCGAGTGGCAAGGGTGAGTACAAATCCTCTCTTGCCATCAATATCTGTTGTTTCACCCACCAGTCTTCCCGGCATATTTCTCGTGTACTTCTCCTTGCAGCCAAACATACCAAGTCCAGGTCCACCAAAAGATCGTGTCATACCAAAACTCTGACCTTCACCACAGCAGATATCAATACCGCAGCTGCCAGGATTTTTTAGAAGACCAAAAGCAAGGGGCTCCGTAAAACAGCTGATCGCAAGAGCGCCGGCATCATGGATGGCAGACGAAGCAGTCTCCAGATCTTCAATCACACCGAAAAAATTTGGAGATTGCAGGGCTACAGCAGCGAGGCCTTTGATTTCTTTTAGTCCGCTCAGGTCAGTTCTGCCATCTTCACCGAATGGAAGTTCTAAAAGGGTATATTCTGTGGGTTCGAGGTAGGTCTTGACGACTTCACGGTAGTGTGGATGAATCGCGGTTGATATGGCTACCGTTTTTTTCTTTCTGCCGATTCTAAGGCCCATCAATAAGGCCTCTGCCAGAGCTGAAGCCCCGTCATAGATGGAGGCATTGGCGACATCCATACCAAGGAGACGGGCGGTATATGTCTGGTACTCAAAAATTCCCTGCAATGTGCCCTGGGCTACTTCGGGTTGATAAGGGGTGTAGGCAGTAAGAAATTCTGAGCGGCTTATGAGCGCGCCGATAGTGGCCGGTATATGGTGATGGTTGGAGCCGGCACCAATGAGAATCTTAAATTTCGGAGTAACGGTCATGGAGTCTGCAAGTTCGCTCATATGTTCCTTCAGAGCCCACTCATTCAGCGGCAGGGGAAGGGGGATATCTCCTTCGTACCTGCAATCATCTGGAACAGAACAGAAAAGTTCGTCCAGACTTTTTCGACCGACAACCTCCAGCATCTCTTTTATTTCTTCATCAGTATGAGGTAAATAACGCATAATTTTATCCCTTCAATATCTCACGATAAGCTTCGACGGTTAGCAGTTGATCAATCTCGCTCGGGTCTGAGGGTTTTATCTCAACTATCCAGTTTGCATAAGGGTCTTTGTTGATGAGTTCCGGTCCATCCTCAAGAGCTTCATTGACTGCTATAACCTCTCCACCAACCGGAATGAAGAGCTCAGATACGGCCTTTACTGATTCCAGGGTACCGAATTCATCCCCTTTATCAAAATTGTCACCAACCTCAGGCATTTCAACAAATACTATGTCTCCCATCTGGTCCTGGGCATAATCACTGACACCGATTTTCATGGTACCGCCTTCGCTGCTTGTCCATTCATGATCGTCAGTATAGCGCAAGTTCTCAGGCAAATTCAGTTCACTTAGTTCTTTCATTGGTCTGTTCCTCCATTTGTAGATTTAAGCAAGCATCGTTTTTATTGCGCGCCTTGCACTTCTTCCAGGGCGCACATCCACACGTATCTCTACCTTCAATTTTCGTTTTCCATCGGTTAAAAATATAATTTCCCCAGGCTCAAAGTTTTTGTTTAATAAGACAAAACCGCAACTCAGTCCTTTGGGTTTAAATCCTTCTGGGGTCGCCTCTCCGGATGCCAGTCCTATAATCTCGCCATCTACCCTGCCTATGGCCATATCAGTTGTACAGGTTAAAATCCGTCCGATTTTTTCTCCTGCGCTGTCGATTACGCTGGTTGTATCCCCGGCAGCAATCTTCCTCGGATCAAAACCGGCAAATGGAAGTGTATGGTCAGCCTCTGTTTCTTCCAGAAGTGCGTCAGCTCCGATAAAATCTTTACTGAAACTCTTTCCATCTTCATTCCATGGTAAGGCGAATTTCCAGGGGTTGGAGATAAACGGCCAGGGACCGATATCCTGATGGGAGAGGGGCAGTACCGCACCAGCCCGCAGGGAATCTCTTGAAGCAAGTCCGCAAGCACTCAAACCGTATTCCTCGCCTGCCTGCAAAAGTTTATCCCAGAGAGCCTTCAACTGGTCAACTTCGACAAATAATTCGAAGCCGAATTCACCGGTGTATCCGGTTCGGGAAACGAGAATTTCTGTTCCATCAATCATTTCAACAGGCATGGATGAAGTACAGCTGCCCAAACCACCTTTAAAGGAAAAATAAGTGAGTCCATCAAAAAGCAGGTCAGGGTCCTTGATGATTTTTTTTAGAATCAGTGCAGACTTTGGTCCCTGAATATCCATTTTGCCAATCAGGTCGGTGAGATCTTCCACAATGATCCCATCCTTATCGCAGGATTGCTGTAAATGCTCTGCGACAGGTCCTCCCATGCCTGCGTTGACTATGATCATAAATTTACTGGGTTGCAGTTGATAAACGATGGCATCATCAATCACCGTACCATCCGGGTTGAGGAAAATCCCATAGACACATTTACCTTCTGTGAGGGCAGATTTTTTCAGCCCTACACAACTATTCAGATCTTTACTCAAGCAGTGTTGTAAAAGCTCTCTTGATCCCTCTCCTTTGACAGTAACTGCAGCCATATGGCTGGTATCAAAAATGCCGGCATTCTGAATGACTGCGAGATGCTCAGATTTAATACCTGTCGGGTACCAGAGCGGCATATCATAATCGGCAAATGATGCCATTTTAGCTCCCTGCTTAACATGGAAACCATAGAGAACTGTTTTTTTCTGTGCTTGCATGATATCACCTTTCAAAAAAATTTTACAGGGTTACAGGAACCTTTAGATTGAAACTTTTATAGACAACAAAAGTCTCTACAGACCTCACGTTATCAAGCTTTGCCACTTCTTCTGTATAGAATTCGAGCATGGTAAATTCAGTTGTCAGCATCACTGTAAGTATGAGGTCAAAACGGCCTGTTACAACACAGACAGAAATGACACCTCGCAATTTACTGAATTCTTCTCCTTTTTTAACAAGATCCATATCCTTCAACCGTATACCAATCATCACTATACTTTTGTCAGGAACTGCGTCTGGATCTACCAGTGCTGTGATATCAAGCACTCCCTCGTCTTTAAGTTTTTTTACCCTGGCCCGAACAGTGCCCTCAGATATTGCAAGAGAATCTGCGATCCTTTTGAATGGTATCCGCCCATCTCTGAGATGATTTATAATCGCATAGTTGATTTCATCTATTTCCACAATACTAACACCTGTCGTTAACTATAATATTTTTTAAGATTTATAACAAACAAATGATATTGTCAATTATAATCCCAGAAAATACGATATTTGCACATTGCTGGTCTCTAAGCTTTGTATTCCGTATTTTTCTGTCGTGTGGTAGATATCTGTAATTATACTGAAAAGCCATAAATGTGTCAGGTTTATGTGGATGAGGGGAATTCTCAAACAACCCGTTGTTGAAGTTTTGAAAATC
>JAOZLO010000234.1 GCA_029934775.1 Desulfocapsaceae bacterium | reverse complement strand
AAAAAAGAAGGCGAAAAAGAAATCCTTGCGAAACTGGAAAAAGGATGAGTCTGAATATGGCCGAAACAGCAAACCTTCTAACAGTCCTCGGGGTGGTGGTATATCCCCATCATGTTTGTATCGCGTAACCGTGGAGCTAACTTACGCGCGGCATGCTCCTGGATGGCTTCGATCCAATGATCTTCACGATGGGGTATTCGCATAGGAAAGATTCAAGTAATTACCAAAGGCAATCTAACACATTAAAAACCGGTTAGTTAGTTGGTTTGACTCTTTGCGGACATGAAAGTTCTCCTTGACAGCATTCACACCACATCGTATTACTTTACACATGGGACGTATTCTTCACTTCATACTGATTTTCATATTTCTTGTGGCAGGAGTTTCTCAGGTTCCGGCCTGTTATGCTACCAAACTGGACTGCAATTTTAGGGCTACAACAGGTTGTCCGATGGTTAAGGCCAAGCAAATGGTCGCGCCAGACAGAAGTGCGCCTTGTTGCCTGCTTGACCAACCTGCCGATAAACAGAAATCCACAGCTTCATTTCCTCTGGATCGGCTAAAACGATTAAAAATTGAACAGATTCAACCTGATGTAACTCTTTTACCATCATTTGTTCCGGGTTTGATCTGTAGTATCATTCTCGAACAACCGGCAACTCATCTGACAAGCAATCTCCTTGCCCATAGATTTGTCAGTCCACATCATCGCCCTCCTCCGCTCTTTATTCAATACCAGTCCTTTCTCATTTGATACTGTTTTTCCCTTAAGCCGTACTGATTTCGGCCCCCCTGTTTCACAGCCTTCCTGCGTTCTATTTACTCAAGAATAGTCTGCAGAAATTACAAACAATCACAAGGGAACAGTAATGATAAATACAAAATATCTTATAAATGAATTGACCGGACGCGGACGAAGGTCAGCCATTAACATTGGCCTGGTGGCTTTTGTAACCTGTGTTCTGGTCTGTATAACGCTTCTTACCGGTGCACTGGAACGTGCATTTCACGCACCCTTAAGTGACATCGGTGCAAATATCACCGTACAGAAAGCGGGTGATGTCCCTGAACAGATGGCAGGTCCGGTCTTGCCTTGTTCTGTTGCCCCGATCAGTGCTGAACAGAGCGTTGTGATTGCATCTCTCCCGGGTATCCAGTCCATCAGCCGGGCTGTCCTGTTCTGGGATTTTTCTGATGACGCATTTCAGATAGTGGTCGGCATGCAGGCAAACGATCCAGCCGGCCCTGCACTTTTACGCACCGCCATAACTGCGGGTCGGATGCTTAGTCCGGAAGATACGTCCATGGCACTTGCCGAAACAGTCTGGGCCCAGCAGGCAAAACTGCATATTGGAGAGCAAGTACAGATCGGCGGTTTTCCATTTACCATTGTCGGACTTGTTGATGCTTCCCAGATCAGCCGCATAGGAACTGCAAATTTATACATCCCTCTGGCGCAAGCACAAAAGATTGTAGCTGCAGCTCCGGGAGTAGCAGAAGTCCACTTTTTTGGTGCAGAAGACAGCAACCTTCTCTTTATTAAGGCTGACCGAGATAAAACAGAAGAAATAGCAGCAACAATCAAAGCGTTACTGGGTGAAAAAATAAGCGTTTCTACACCAAATTCATTCAAAAAGCTCCTTGGCAGTCTCTTTACCCTTACCCAGCGGTTTTCAGGGATCATCTCAGGGATGGTTTTTCTCCTTGCTCTGCTTCTCATCGTTCGCAACTCGGCAGCGGCTATACGGGAACGAACCAAAGAAATTGGAACCATGAAGGCCGTTGGCTGGACAGGGGCAGACATCCGCGGACAACTGCTTGCTGAAAACTTTCTGTATATCGTATTGGGTACAGTATTGGGCCTGATACTTGGGGGGATCGCGGCCTGGGGTTTGTCCCATATCACTATAGCCATCCCCATCCCCTGGGACATGGCTCCCAAACCACATTTTCTACCCGGTGGTGAGGAACAGCTGTTTCGCCAGGTTCGACTGCAGATGGAACCCGGTCTGCAACTGCTGATTCTTACATGTATGGCTCCTCTCCTGCTGGGTCTTACAACCGTATGGACAGCAAGTAGAGCTATCACAAAACTTCAAACTTCGGAGGTGTTCCGTTATGAATAAGAATAAAAAAATTCTAACAAAGCAATCTATTACCGTGCAGAATGTGAGCAAACACTTTGATACAGTAAGCCCGGTAAAAAATGTCAGTTTTACGGTGGAACAGGGAGAGTTTATTACTCTGCTTGGCCCGTCCGGATCAGGTAAATCCACTTTGCTTGGTTTGGTGGCCGGCCTTGAGAAGCCAAGTGAAGGATCTATTTCCCTTCAATCTCAGGAGATCACTGGCTTAAGTGAAGATAACCTGGCCCTGTTACGGCGTAATTCCGTTGGATTTGTCTTCCAGGCTTTTCATCTTATTCCTACATTAACAGCTCTTGAAAATGTTTCTTTCCCGCTCTATCCAGTAAAAATGGATATCAAAGAGCGACAGCAACGAGCGGCAACTCTACTTGGTAAAATAGGACTGGCCGATCGAGCAGATCACCTGCCAACGCATTTGTCCGGTGGTGAACGTCAACGGGTGGCTATTGCCAGAGCCCTGGTCAATGAACCACAAATCCTATTCTGCGATGAACCCACAGGCAATCTGGACTCAAAGACTGGAAAAGAAATCCTTGATCTGCTTACATCGCTGAACAGAGAACAGGGAGTGACTCTGTTTATAGTCACCCATGACCAGGAAATAGCGAAGTTATCCAATCGATCACTTTTCATGCAAGACGGTGAGGTCACTCAATGATGAAAAAACAGGGCAGGTCCACAATAAAAATCGCAGCAATTATTCTTTTCGCATGTACTCTTTTCAGCTGGCCGGGTCAGGGCAGTGCAGCAGATAAGGTTCAGTTTGATATACTGTATATGAATCACGGGCCGATGCGGCCGACCATTGCCAAAATAAAGGAGTTGCTTGGAAACTATGAGGATACGGTGCAGGCCTCATGGTATGATGTGGATCAGCCATCCGGTAAATCCTACATGAAAAAGAAGAAGATTGTTGGCCATATTCCCATGCTTATCATGATTGACGGACAATCAGATTTCAGTATTGATGGCAGAGAGATACAACTCCAGGGATTTCCCACCGGCGCCAGTCCTTTCAAACGAGTGGAAGGCAACTGGTCACTGGATGACCTGCAACTGCTCCTTGATAAAAAAATGAGGTGAATCCTATGGAAATTACGTCACTCATCCGCCACGGGGGGCAATCTGCCCTTCGTGACTGGAAACGATCCGGCTGGTTAATAGCAGGTGTTACGCTGGGGATTGGTTTTTATATTGCAGTTTCAACCATCGGTGCCAGTTATACCGAACTTGTCAAATTACCGTTTTCAAGAATTGAAAGTGATTTGATTATACAGCTTGGTGCAAGGGGCAGGAGTCAGATAAGTGAAAAAAGCTCTATTAAGCTGCCTTTTTCCAATCAGGCAATAAGCCGGAGTACGATTGATGCCATCGGGTCATTGGCTGAAATCAAAAAACTGGACACTTCAATCCTGCTCTGGTACCAGGAACGAAAAAACTTTGTCACCATTGCCGGGATCGACCCTACAGATACCACAAGCGGTCCAGCCAAAGTCATGCAATGGATTTCAGGAGGCAGAGCTCTTCAGGTCACTGGTGATACTGTTGTTGAGAGTCATTATGCAAAATTTAACAAACTGAAAATCGCTGACATAATTCATTTCAAAAACTATACTTTTACAATTATTGGCAAAACTGAGATAAAGGAAGGCGCCTCCCTCGCTGCTGCCAACTTTTATATTTCAACTGCTGATGCTAGAAAACTTGGTGCAATGGAAGATGGTTCGGCGAACCTTCTCTCTGCAACTCTGGTTAAAGGAGTAAGTAAAGAGATAGTAAAAGAAAAAATAGGGAAAATACTCCCTGATGCAATAGTATCCTCAACTGATTCCATCGGCGAGATGATGCAGGGTTTCACCCGAATCAGCGGTACATCTTCAAAACTTCTCTCTAGTATTGCCCTTGCCTTTGCTGTTCTTCTTGGATGCTGGCTCATTGCCGGCAGACAACAGGAACAGCGCTGGCAAATCGGTCTCATGCAGACCCTTGGCTGGGAGAAAAAAGATATTATTTTGACTTATGGAGCTCAAGCCCTGGTCCTCACTGTCACCGGCGCAATTGTTGGAATTATCTTAGGCTTACTCATTATCTTCTGGATGAGCAGCCTTGAGGTCTCTCTCACACTGCCCTGGAACCTTGCCTCAGCACCTGAGGGAATGCACCATGCGGCAGGCGACAGGGCAATGCAGGTTCCTCTGCCCATTGTCCTGCAACCACTACTGTTTTTCTATGGGATAGCCATCACTTGCCTGACTGCCATGGTGACCGGAATATGGTCTGCGGCACGGCTTGCTGACAAGGGAGTGCGGCATACATTGTTTGAGCGATAACAGACAACGCAAAGGAAATTCAACATTCTCCATTTTTCGGGGAAAGCAAAAGCGGAAACCCTGTGCACCACCGAAAGGTAAAGCAGCAGATATTATAACTCCTGGTCCGAGCAGAATTTTCACTGAAAGAGATATCCCCTGGCAACCCTCAGGTTGGAAGCTAACCTCAAAGGTTTAGCTTCTTCCTGGCAATTACAATTTAATCATGGCCAAAGAATTGTCCGTAAAGGATCATCCTGACATTTTTGAAAATTCAAAATTACTCAATGAAAACCGGCAGCAAATGGAGCATTCCAAATTATTGATAATTAGAATAGGTTTTACCGATAGTTGCGGCCATAATAATCCTCGTTAGAATAGGTTTTATCTTAGATTATCTAATAAAAATCAATCGCTAAACAAAAGCAACCACAAATCATATAAAGTTGTCATTTTTCCCCTATTTGAGGTATTATATAAGAAATCATAATCCGATTCCTTGACGGCCCCTGCATGGCAGGACTACCGACTTTAAGCCCGGAATACATCGAGTGTTAATCACTCCTGTATTCCGGGCTTTTTTTTGGGTAAATAAAATGACAGTAGCTCTATCTGGCATAAGCCTGCATACAAACAATGATAACGAGTCGAACTGGAGCGGTACTGACGGCCCAGACACGTATAATGTAGCTATCCAGGGTAGTAATTCCGAGTCATGGCAGGTTTCAAAAAACTCAACGGAAACCGGTACTCTGACCCTGGCCCGTGATATTAGCGGCACAAACAGTATTT
>JAOZLO010000233.1 GCA_029934775.1 Desulfocapsaceae bacterium | reverse complement strand
AACTGCGTTTATTTTTTCAAAATGCCTCGATTTTAAACAAAATGTCTATTCTCGGGCAAACTCCTAAGCGACATCACAGAAACATTATCTCATTTGTCAGTTCAATTCTTTCATAATGGCAACACCGGCACTTGCGCCTATGCGATCTGCTCCGGCCTCAATCATTTTTTTTGTATCTTCCAGGGTTTTAATACCGCCAGAGGCTTTTATCTGCAGGTCACTTCCCACCGTTTTTCTCATCAATGCAATATCAGCAACGGTAGCTCCTCCCCCTGCAAAGCCGGTAGATGTCTTTACAAAATGTGCGCCAGCTTTCCTGGAAATACTGCACGCCTTTATGATCTCGCTCTCTTCGAGAAGACAGGTTTCAAGAATTACTTTGACAATCTTACCTCCTGCAGCTTTCACCACAGTCCTGATATCATTTTCAACAAAATCAACTTCCTTATCTTTTAACGCACCCATATTTATGACCATATCGATTTCATCTGCTCCATCATTAACAGCCTGTTCTGTCTCAATGCTTTTTATGATACTGGTATGAGCACCTGATGGAAAACCTACAACAGAGCAAACTTTAACCTCAGTGCCGGCCAGTAGGGCTTTGACCATTTTGACATTGACCGGGTTTACACATACACTGTAAAAGCCATAGCTAATTGCTTCTTCACAAATTTTTTTTATCTCAGCTGTAGTTGCGGAAGGTTTCAGTATAGTATGGTCAAAATACTTCGCCATTGGGTTTGGAGACATGATTAATCCTTGCTATTAAGATATTGAGTTATATATAAGTGGTTTCTTTTCAGGAGGCTCTGCTCCCACAACTATTGCATTCTGAAATTTGGCTTTAGCATATTCCAGGTTTTCTGTATCGTTAACATAAAAAACTGCAATTTCTTCTCCTTTATCAACTCCGTCACCAATTCGCTTTTTCATCCAGATACCAACACTTGTGTCTATGGAATCGGATTTCCCGGCTCGGCCGGCACCAAGCAGCATGGCAGCTCCTCCAATCTCCCCGGTGGCAATATGACTGACATATCCTTTTGCAGGCGACGTAATTGATACTATTTGATCTGCCTGTGGAAGCAGCGCTGTATCTTCACAGACTCCAGGGTCCCCTCCCTGAAGTTCAATCATCTTAGAAAATTGCGAAAGAGCCCTGCCTGATTCTAATGCAGATATCACCTGCAGGTTTGCCGCAGATTCCTCTTGGACCAATCCGGAAGATAAAATCATATTTACTGAAAGAGCAGTGGATATATCTTTTAAATCACCATCATGCTCTCCCTGTAAGATCTCGATAGCCTCTTTTACTTCCAGAGCGTTTCCAATTGCATTACCAAGTGGCTGATTCATGTCAGTTACCAGAGCCAGCATATTTTTATCAGCCATTTTACCTATTCCGACCATGATCCTTGCGAGATTTTCTGCGTCTTTTCTCTCTGTCATGAAGGAACCGCTCCCTGTTTTGACATCAAGTACAATGGTATCACTGCCACAGGCCAGCTTTTTGCTCATTATACTTGCTGAAATTAATGAAATGTTATCTATCGTCCCGGTAACATCTCGAAGGGCATAAAGCATTTTATCGGCCGGCACCAGTTCACTGGTCTGGCCAATAATTGACAGACCACAATCTGCAACGATATCTTTAAATCGATCCATCCCAATACTCGTGCTCAACCCGGGAATCGATTCGAGTTTGTCAATAGTTCCCCCCGTGTGACCTAACCCGCGACCGGACATTTTTGCCACTTTCAACCCACAGGCGGCAGCTATAGGGGCAGTTATCAGTGTGGTGGTATCGGCAACACCTCCGGTAGAATGCTTGTCTACTGTGATGCCATCAATATCGGACAAATCTACCGTCTCTCCAGAATCCCGCATGGCAAAGGTTAAATCAGCGGTCTCTCTCTCGTTCATCCCGGTAAAATAGATCGCCATTAACAGGGCTGCTACCTGATAGTCAGAGATATTGCCTTGCACATAATTTGAAATAAAAAAGTCTATATCTTCTGTTGATAAGCTCTTACCATTCCGCTTTTTTAGAATCAAATTGAGGAAGTTCATTTTTTTCGACCATCATCCACAGGTTCAAATCTCACTTCTTCCTTTGCAGTTTCTTCCTTTGCGGTTTCTTCCTTTTTGGATCTTCTCTTAAAAATCGATTTTGAAGGTTTGATATTTTTTGAAAAAGCCCCTCTTTTCCAGTAGTCGCCAATGCTGAAACAGTCCCAGCCCCAGCGAAGCCATCCCAGGAGGGAAAAAGCCAGCCACATAGCCCAGGCCAGCATTGAAATACGATAACTGAGTATAGGCAGGCTGAAAACCCACGCTGTCGGCAGCACCGGATCATTGCGGTCCTGATACCAGTTAAGAGTGTGACCGCTTGAACCATTGCCGCCTATCTGCATATCCGGATTACCCAGTAAACCACGCTGGATGACAAAGAGAAGACAGGCGAGAGCGAGAAACGTCATAATGACCTGAAGAACCTGAATAAAGTTAAAACCAGCGGATCGTTTCATCTCTTCCGCGTATTTCTTTTTCAGTCCGAACAACAGCAGCCAGCCGACAACAATTGCTCCAAAAGATACAGGAATCTGGCTGAGTCCCAGTCCAAGCAACAACCACTGAAGGGTGGACAAAGGGGTAATAGAGATTTGTCCAAGAAGCAGGGCGACGAGTATGATGGCCAGCAGCTCGCCCCAGAAGAGAACAGCAGGACCAATATCGGGTCCTCCGGCAAACAGAATCCATCTGGAATAGGGCATTTTCACAGTGAGAGAGTGATTAACAGAGCTACTTCCAAGATCAATAGCCGGGCTGACAAGTCTACTGCTTACTCCAATTTTATCACGCCAGGTCAGCTCGATCTGTTGCTTTCCCGGATGAACAGGAAAGATGAGCGACCGGCCATCAAGCCGCAGAGAAATCTCTCTCCCATCGATAAGAGATTTAACCAGTTCCGCCCCTTCGGGGAGCAGGATAGCATGTTGCGTTCCCTGGCTTGACTGTAAGGTGAAGCGCAGTGTCGAACTGCTGAGTCGTTTTCCCGGTTTTATAAGTAAAGTACTTGAATCTATGGTTTTGGTAGCTCCTGCAATTCCTTCCGGTCTGATTATCTGGATTTTTAAAGTCTCTCCCGGTCGTGGGCGGTATTCAGGAATTCGTATGGTACCCGGGTGTGGTTGATTTAATTCCGGAAGTCCAGTAATTGTAGCATGATAGATGGGGCTGATCTCCAGGAACCATCGCTCTGTCCAGAGACTGGTGTCGACAGCCTTAAGAGTGAGGCTCTCAACCGGCTTCAATGACGAGTGGTAGCTGATCTGTTGCCGATCGGGCCCGATATTTATTTGAATCGATTTATTATCATTATTTACCTGCAATCCTTCGGTGGTAACCATTTCCCCCTGAACAAGAGGAATTTCCATGGCTATCGTTGACCCTTTGCTTGCTCGAATTACTCTTGTTTCAATTTCCCATTTCAGGCCAAGATGCACTCTTCTCTCAATCCTGGCAAAAGGTGGGAGTACAATGCTTGTTCTTCCCGTAGGTTTAAACGTGGATAAATGCGTCTTATCACTTTTTTTATCCTGGATTCTGGTAAATGTCAGTTGGCCGTCTATCCGGCCATCTTCGTGAATACCGGTTACCAGCCAGCCCTTGAGCTGTTTTTTCAGCCCATGGGGAGGCAGGGGAAAGGAAATAGAAAATTTATTAATATTTTTCAAGGATTTGTAAAGCTCAACTGTGTGGATTCCTTTTTCCAGACGAAGCAGGGTCTGTGATTCATCCAGTTGCAATGCTGGTGCCGGTTGATTGTCACTTAAAATGGTATCAAAAAAACGATTTGTACCCGGCAGAGGAACCGCAGTTTTGCTAAGGGCATGGATGGTTAAGGAAAAACTTAAGTTCTCGTCAAGCAGTTTGATATCGAGGTGATTAATGGTTGCACAATTCCCTTTGCAGTCGGGCTGTTTCAGCAGACGGGATTGCAGTTCATCAAGTATGTCTTGAGACGGAGTTTCCGCCTGAACTTGAGGAATTTGAACTATTAACAGACAGGGCAAAAGCAGAAAGAGGGCTGCAGTGCCGACAGTAACCGCATTATTGGATGTGGCGTCAGCCTGTTTTCGTTTTCTTAGTGCACGTTTGAGAAAGCCCACAATCAAGGCAAGAAGGAGTAGAACCCGCAAAAATGCAATAATGGTAGTAAGTAGTGGTGAAAGGAGAACAAGCTTCACCACCTGGTCCGGCTGTACAGGTCCATTCCATCGGAGACGTAATTGTTTCCAGTGCCACTGTGGCAGGCCGGGACCGGTCTGGATCATGGCCTGGGGATCCATGGCAAGCTTTCGCCTGACAGGTGTTTGTGGGGACCGGGCAGCAGTGTCAAGGTAGCCGATACTGTATGATTTTTTCACATTTTTTTGTACTGCTTCCTTATGAGCAACAGAACCACTGCCCGAACTCGTACCTCTCACTTTCTGAACTGAAGTGGGAGAAAGAGAAACAATCCGATAATGTGATCCCATTTCCAATTGGGGGTAGAGGCCGACCCGTATTTCTTCAATCATAAAGGGGATGGATGCAAGAATAATAAGGAGGAGTGTGCCATAGGTTCCATATTGCAGAACAAGAGGCAGTTTTTTCCCCTCCAACATTTTATCAATGGCAAGAAAGCCAAGAAGAGGCAGCCAGAGCATTTTGGGCGAACCATGCTGATGAAAGATAAGAGTGAGAGTAATGAGGGCAAGAATGGACCATGGCAGACCAAGCAACCTGAACGTTGCCAGGGATATGATTAAAACAAGAAAGATGTCGAGCAAAGTCCAGCCATTCAACCAGGTTGAGACTTTATCCACCCCGGAGGCATGCAGAAGCTTCCAGCCAGGAGGAAGATTTAACTCAGCAGATAATTGCTGAAAGGTATGATCCCATCCCAGAGCAGAAAATCGGATACCCAGCCCTTTTCCTGGTTTTTCTATTCGAGAATCAGCTTTCAGGGAAATTGTTCCCTGGCGAACCTCAACCCCTGTCTTGTTTGATTCCGGCAGGCGGGTGATCAGACGGTTTTCTCCATCAACTACAACCTTGCCAAGCTCTAAATCCTCGCTGACATTAAGCCTCCACGCCTTTGTCATGGTACCACTGATATCATCATGTACGGTAAAACCACCTCCCAGAGTATCAAGCCAGAGGATTCGTTTGAGCAGTAAACGGTCCGGAATAGCCTGCTGTCCACCCCTG
>JAOZLO010000232.1:2666-5260 GCA_029934775.1 Desulfocapsaceae bacterium | reverse complement strand
GTAATGTCAAATGAGTGAACAGAACGGAGTTAAACCATCTGTTGCTGTATATCCAGGTACTTTTGATCCAATCACCATGGGCCATGTGGATATTGTTGAGAGGGCTCTCGATCTTTTTGATAAAGTTATAGTGGCGGTAGCGGTGAACGCTTCAAAAAGCCCGCTTTTCTCCCTTGATGAAAGAATTAAAATGATAGAAGATACCCTGAAAGATTATTCCCGGATCGAAGTGCATTCGGTTTCAGGGCTCCTCGTCCAGTTTGCGCAGGAGCACAAGGCAAAAGCTATCATTCGCGGCCTTCGTGCAGTATCAGATTTTGATTATGAATTTCAGCTGGCCCTGATGAACAGGAAGCTCAACAGAGAAGTGGACTCTGTCTTTCTCATGCCAAGCTTCAGGTGGATTTTCATAAGCTCCTCTATTATTAAAGAAGCCGTACAAAATGGTGGCGACGTCAGTGATATGGTCCCCTTTAATGTATACGAAATGCTGACAGAAAAATTTTCCGCCGCACTCTGAGAGGTACTCCGCACCCGCTGCGTTTCAACAAAAAATAAATAGATCAAAGGGCTTTCGATGACGCGAGCATCACAACCTCATCCCAAAAACGCCAATGGGAAAAAACGCAGTTTTCTGCTCTATCTTACATCGCTGGCTCTTTTTTACCCCATTATGCGATTCGCAGGGTACACTATTCCCAAAAAGCCAGACTATGTAAAAATCACTTCTCAGTTACCCTTGACAGGATATCTTATTACCCGTGATTTTATTCTTTTTGATAAAGGAGGTCTCTGCTGGGCGCTTTCGAGAAAGTGTACCCACCTGGGTTGCAGACTGCACTACAGTGAAACACGGGATATTCTTGAATGCCCCTGTCACCAGAGTCAATTCCATGCCTCTACCGGAAATGTTGTAAAAGGTCCCGCGACAAAACCACTCACACAATTTCCAGTGGAAAAACGTGAAAACAATCCATATTACATAGTTACAACATGAATCAATATCTTATTGGCTATGAAAAACTTCGCTGTTCTTTCTCTGCTTAAAAATGCAAAATGGGGCGGGTGGGCTCTTATCTGCCTTTATGTCTCTCTTTTTTCTGGTATCGTAGTCGGCATACAGTACGAACACACAACTCCCTACTATTCAACTGCTTCAATCGATCTCATCGTGCCGTTCGGCGGCTATTTTCGGTCCCTGCACTTCTATTCAAGCCAGTTCTTTTTCCTTTTCTCATGCATTCACCTGGTATTCGTATACAGTGAAACCGAAAAATATACCAGGGGGGAGTGGATTAAACTGACCACCACCTTACCGGTCGCCCTGCTGCTTCTTTTCACGGGATATATTTTGCGAGGGGATAGTACAGGCTCATCGGCAGGAATAATTGCGGAAAATATAGTTCTGGCGATACCATTAATCGGAACTGCTCTCAACGACATCCTGTTTTCCATCACTGAAAGCGGCAT
This sequence comes from Desulfocapsaceae bacterium, assembly GCA_029934775.1. GTDB lineage: Bacteria > Desulfobacterota > Desulfobulbia > Desulfobulbales > Desulfocapsaceae > Desulfomarina. Next base: position 3,790 of record JAOZLO010000232.1, on the reverse strand, counting down.
GCGCAAAGTTTATCTCAATCACGTAATTTCGTTTGACCTTCTCCTGCTGATTTTTCTCTGGACTCATCTGCGGAAACATCGGGTATTTCTTAAAGATCATCTTTTCATGCTCTCTGCTGCACTCTGCCTACCAATACTGATTCTAGCTCCCCTGGAGCCCGATCAACTTGGAGTGAGTTATATCTCCGGCCCCTGGTTCTTTCTTGGGCTCCAGGAAATTTTACACTATTTTTCTCCACTCCTGGCAGGTGTAATTGCTCCACTCTGTTTTCTTATTGCGATATATACGATCCGTCCCAAAACCACCGGAAGTCGTTTTGCTCTTACCTTTACCGGTATCTGGCTGTTTGTCTATACTCTGCTCTCTCTGATTGCCTATTTCCGATCTCTTCTTACCTGGGCATAGTTTGTTGAAACAACAGATCCTGCTGCCACTTCAACACTTTGGATATCTCGCCAAACAATCGTTCCTGATTTTGCTCCAGAGTTCTCTCTTCCAACATCCCCAAAGCAGCATAATTTGATTGCAACAGTTCATACGCCCCTTCATCTGATTCAAACTGATATCGATCCAAATGCTGGGTGACTGTAGCAAGCAACTGTAAAAAAGACAGTTCAAGAGTTTTTGATTCCCAGTCCCGTTGCAATTGAATAATTTCGGAGCCGAGCCTGTGGACTATTTTTTCATCAAATTTCCGGCTTACAAAATCAATATACTGCCCTATCGCCAGAACCGGATCGGATGAAACATCAAAAGGTATTTCATCGACTAACTCAAAAACAACCTCTTCTTCAACAATCTCGCTATCCTTATCGTCAATCTCAACTTCATTTATCTCAGATACAACTTCCGGTTCTTCGATTCCCTTCTCCAAACCAGGAAGTACGTCTAAACTCGTATCAGCCTCAGTCGAAATATCATCGACTCTTTCTTCTGCCACATCGCCAACATCATCAACAACCTCTTCAGCAACTACTTCTTCAGTTATTTCATCAGCAGCATCTTCAAATCCCTCAACTGCGACTTCATCAACATCTTCTTCTATTGCTTCTTCGACTCCCTCAGCTACAACTCCTTCAATTGCTTCCGCAACGCCCTCAGCTTTATCAGTTACTTCATCAAC
>JAOZLO010000232.1:0-2566 GCA_029934775.1 Desulfocapsaceae bacterium | reverse complement strand
TTCATCAACTGCTTCAACAACGACATCCTCTTCATAGGTGATCTGCTCATCATCCGCGATATCAACGGTTGTTTCTGCAGTGGGCTCCTCCTCTACAAAAAAACCATCAAGTGTTTCCTGTAGTTTTTCATCGACACTTCCCTCAGTCGGCGGATCTGATAAAGCCTGTGCACTGAATGCTGATGCTTGAACACTGTCACCCAGGGCCGGTGCAAATAGTCCGGACTCCTCCAGGGGTAAAGCCTCTTCATCGGACTCATCATCCGCTTCTGTTTCAACATCCACCCCCTGCAGAGCAAGATCTTTATCAACATAAGGGGCAGGCCTGGAAGTTTTAAACTCATCCTCTACAACATCTCCCGTGAGAGCGGGCTGCACATCATCAGAATCATCGTCATCCAGGTCTTCATCATCAAAACCGACATCGACACCCGGAATTATACCCTCCCCGTCAGCAGAATGAGGCCTTTCCCTGACATCTTCCTGAGCGACGTCCTCAGGACCAGCACCGAAAAAGTCGTCAATATGGCTTGAAACGTCAATTTGGCCCTCAGCGCCTAACTCTCTTGCCTCTTCTTCTTCCTGAAACCCTCTGCTTTCTCCCTCTCCGAAATCAGCCAGTGCAGGCTGAAAATCCTGCCCATCTTCTGGAATTGCTACGTCTTCATCATCTTCTTCCTCTTCTTTTTTCTGGACATCAGCGGAAGAAATTGTCTGGCTGATCAAAGTCTTAAACGAGTTAAATTTTTCAACAACCGGAAAGAGAATCGCCTTTTCTTCTTCAAGGGTCATTGGTGTCACAACCATTTTTTCCAGACTCTCGAAAAATAACCGTAACAACTTAAAAGCATCACCATTGGCATCGCTTTTGTGGACTTTTATATATGCCCCCAAAGTACCAATCCCCTGCAGCAAAATAAGCCTGGGGCGACTGTCCGCATATTGTTTTTCAAGGTGAACTACTTCCTGCCTTAAAATATTCAGATCATCTTCAGTAATTTCCCAGTCAATCCCAAGAATAGTAGCCTTGAGATTCATTAATTCATTCTCATCTACCTGCGGATCAATCAGATTTTGATTTTCATCTTCAGTATCATACAAAATCCGATCCTGAACCTGATGAGCAATCTGCCGTTTCAGAACCTCAAAGCTTTTGACATCCTCAAGCAGAATTTCTTTTTTCTGCTTGCCGCTCAAATCTAGGGAGGAGACAATTTTCTCAAGGTTATAATAAAATTTCAGTAGTAATTTTATTGCATTAGGATGTGCACTAGCTTTGTGTCGATAAATATATTTGCTAACTTTTTGAAGGGCCTGAACGTAGATAAGATTAATTTTCTCATCGCCCCAGATCCCCTGGAGATAGACAAGTTCCTCATTAAACTCCACGAGAACCTCATCGGTGATCTCCCAGTCAATCGACAAAACCAGACTTCTCAGCCTGGCTGTAGAAGACTCTTCCTGATCTGCAAACTCAAAAAGATCAATCGTATCAGTATCGACATAGCCCTCATACTCATCTGCTCCGACAGTCAAATCGTCATCATATTGATTTTCATTATACTGATCAACCAAAGTTTTTCTCTCTAGAGTAATTTTTTCTGAATTGAAATAACTGTTGAAGAAATTATTTTTTTCAATGTCGCTGCAACATTGTACCCAGTGATTGCACTGGCTTCCAGGTAAGGCACCTGCAAGCGACTGTTCAAGTCTTTTTCCAAAACAGATATGGGGGTAACGGGAATACCATGCTCTTTTAAATCAATTTTATTATACTGCATCACCAGAGGAAGTTTAAATATAGATTCCTTGTATGATTGAAGATTTTCATGCAGCTGGTTTAGCGACCGGATATTTTTTCCACGCTGCTTTTCCATTGCATCAGCTACGAACACAATACCATCAACCCCCCTGAGAACAAGTTTCCGGGTAGCATTGTATTTTACCTGCCCGGGAACAGTGTATAACTGAATTTTGATGTCATATCCTTTAATTTTTCCCATATCAAAGGGCAGGAAGTCAAAAAATAACGTCCTGTCTCCATGAGTCTTGAGACTGACCATTTCAGAAAGGATCTGTTTTCGATACGTGCGATTAATAAACTCTAAATTCGTTGTTTTTCCACAGCGGCCAGGTCCATAATAGACTATTTTGACTTGAACGACTTTTTCCCTTAAATTAATGAAACTCAAAGTTCCACTCCCGGTTGCTTGCTAACACCAAATAATTCAGATTGAAAATGCTCCTGCATTTCATTATTTTTTGCCCCATATTTTCCTTATTTTTTCTATAACCTCAACAACGTTGAGGCGAAGAAAACCTAAAGAAATTTCTTTGCCAAACATAGAAATAAGAAGCAGTTCATCATCTATTTTACTGAAATGAATGTTAGAGTCTTGTCCTTTGTGAAAAAGCAAGGAGAACTCCTCCTCACCTACAAGCTTTGCCATGGCATCAACTGTGGCAAAGTTACCCGCCGCCAGTGCAGCAAAAGAATAAACATCATATTTGTTTTCTCTATTATCCTTAACAGTGATTATATTCCCTGCCATATCTATTATAATGA
>JAOZLO010000231.1 GCA_029934775.1 Desulfocapsaceae bacterium | reverse complement strand
TTAATGGAGCCATATCAACACTCCAGAAATAAAAAAAACAGACCATGCCTAAAACAAAAAAAATCGGCATCCCGATAAAAAGCAGTAAAACAAACAGAATGGCAGCAATTATACCTGTCATTTCTCTCTCTCTTGTTTATGAGGATCCAGGCTGTGTACAGCATCCAGAAGAAAGGTTTTATCCAGCTCATCTCTTTGACCATGAAAATTTGTATATAGGGAAGCCACCAGGAAGACAGCTGCCAGGATAAAACTGAAATATATACCACCGTAGACCCAGACAATTGGAATCAGCATATTGGGCGATTTTTGCCCGGTATTGATTAAATGGTTGATGAGAGGAGTACTGGAATTGAGGAGAAGCAGACAAATTACCAACATCAACAATTTGCAGACAATGATCAGTCTGTTACTTATAGATTCCGGTAACAGTTTAATTATTACCTCGGTCCCTGCAAGCATCCCTTTACGTAATGCGAGTGCAAATCCAATGGCTACAAACCAGATTTGCATATACCTTGCCAACTCTTCCAGCCAGGTAACTGGAATACTGATATTTCGTGTGAAAACACTGGCCAGTACAGCCAAAACCATGATACCAAAAGTGATAATCACAATTTTCTCTGCAAACCAGGCAATGCGGTCAACTATTGTATTCACCAGGTGAAACATTCACCTTCCCCTAATTAAATGATATTTATGCCTCCCTGTCTGCATTTGCGGACAGGGAGGCACAGCGCGCAAGAGTGTCAGTATCTTACTCCTGAAACTCTGTCATACAATCCAGCCTCTCTTTGATGGTTACAAAAACATCCTGCAGCCTACAAACCCGGGCTGTATAGGCTATTTTTTTGCTAGATCCATAATTTCCTTTCTCACCTCAGCTACCCAAGGTTCCATCTCCTGGAGATACTTCTTGGAAACAGGCTCTGACTTTTCTATAAACGGTCCGAAATCATCGACAAATACCTTGACAATTCCCTCTTTCTGCATTGCAGCCAAAGCCTTCTCTTCTTCAGCAATGGCAATTTTATTGCCATAATCACAACCAACCTTAACTCCATCCATCAATATTGTCTTATAATTTTCAGGCAGCTTATCAAAGGCAATCTTGCTGAAAACAAACGCTGCCGCATTATTCAAGATCGGCAGATTCGAGATATATTTTGTCTGCTCTTGAAATTTCATTGTATAGAGATTGTTATAATAATTCTCTACTCCGTCAATTGTACCCATCTGTAATGCCCCGTAAACTTCCTTAAAAGCCATAGAAGTAACGTTTGCACCAAGTGCTTTATAGGTGTCAATATGCGCCGGAACTCCCATTGTCCGGAATTTAAGCCCTTTAAAATCCCCAGGAGTTTTTATTGGATGACCTTTATACAGTGGATACCTGAAAGTAGGAAGAAAGTGCTCAGCTACAATAAATCCATTATCGCTGGCCGCAGCTTTGAGTTTATCCATAACCGGGCTCTGATAGGCAGCGAGCATATGATCCGGCCCTTGAAATGTAAAAGGCAGATTGAAAACATTATATGAGGGAACAAATACAGCGAATGGTCCTAAAGATGGTATCGTTGCCTCAATAGTCCCTAACTGCATTGCTTCGAGAACTTCTCGTTCCCAACCCAACGTTCCGGAATGGTGAATAGTTATGGTGAAATTTCCACCTGTCTTGTCTTCCACGTACTCCTTAAACTTTAATGCAGCCTGATGATAAACTGAAGCCGGGTTCAACGTGTGCGAAATTTTCCACTTTACTTTTGGCTGTTCTGCAGCACTCGCATTTGCGATCGAGAATATCATTGCAAATAGAACAATCGCAACCAGTGACCTTAGAGTTATTTTCCGTTCAACTTTCATTTTTTGTGACATCTGCTGCCTCCTTTTTTAAAATACCACGAACAGTAATAAGCTGTAAATCGTAGAACTGCATCATAATAATAATATCGATTCCCACTTCCATGCACTGCTAAAGAATTGCATCCACCTCCTTTCCAACTGATTAATGAAGATACTTCCAGCCACTTAATTTTATTCATACAGAGCTGCTTCCCCGGAGCCCATTCGGCTGCATAGAAAAACGTTTTTCTTGCAATAAATGTGATAGTAAAGGAACTTTTTATATTTGTCAAGGGATGAAACAAAAAAGAAACATCTTGCTTTTATTCTCCGAAATTGACAAAAAGACCTAGTATATAACTGTTTTTATACGTAATGTTATCCAAAGCAAGCTTTTCATACAATAAAATACGGGGACAGCACCCGGGAAGTCTCAAAAAAAACATCTTGCTTTTATTGCAATAAAAATTTAATTGTAGAAAAACGTTTTTTTATTCCTGGTTGCTTTTATAGCAAAACATATAAATGGTGGAGGTTTTTTATGAAAAAAAGAGTCGCAATCTATTGGCCGGGTGAATACGTCGCATTGCCTAACGAGTTAGCTCAGCCCCAGATAGAAGAATCCACACACCAGCTTGAAAATGCTCTGAAACATCTTGGGTTTTCACCTTATAGAGTAGAAGGTTTTATAGACCGTCCACATAAAAGTATTGAACTACTGGGACCTATTGATGACCCGATGATTGGTATCCATTGCCACTGGGTCTGGGGAGCACACACTGTCGATGGAACCGTAGGAAAAGAAAATCCCCTGCTGCTGGCAAGCAATTATAAGCGTGAATGGCCAGGCCTTGTAGGCCTCATGAACACCAGTGCATGTCTGACAAGCGTCGGCAGAGACCATAGTCGCATCTGGACAGATGCAGACGATTGGGCAACTGATCCTGTTTTCATGCAACGCCTTGAACAGTGGTGTACAACCGGAAACATAATCTATAGTTCAAAGGGTGTTTCTTCTGATGCCCCGCTTACGAAAGAAAATATTGAAACAGCAGAATCGGTAGCCTCAGAAATCAAAAAGCGTCGCATCTTGATGATGATGCTGGGAGATACGTCCCAGGGGATGATCAACGCTTACTTCGGGCCCCATTTATTGACCAGATATGGATTCACAGAACACAAAGTTGACCAGGCCTGGATCATTGATCGAGGACAGTTCATAACTGACAAACGGATAAATGATGCTCTTGAATTTGTAAAATCAAAGGGAGTGAAGTTCTACTGGGGGGATAAAAGATCCGATAGCGAAGATTTCAATTTTGAGCATACAAAAGAACAACTCAGGGATTATCTCACCGTAATTGATCTTATTGATGAGTTCAAAGCGGATTGCCTGGGATGGCAATATCAGATTGGCCTTCTTAATCTTCGTCCGCCATCAGATTTTGCTGAAGGGCTTCTGAATTCAACTTGTCGACCTGAAAGCAATGGTGAAACAATACCATGTGCAACCGAGGGTGATCAAGGTAATGCTGTTCCTGCTGAGTTAATGAAAAGACTCCTGAAAGCGAAAGGACTGCATCATGCCGTTTTTATGCATGATACTCGATGGGGCAGCGAATTCGAAGGCCGCACCATCTGGATGCTCTGCAATTCGGGCAGCGGAGGAGCGTATGCATATAACAGGGACCCTGATTCACTCTCCGGGGTTCACTCGTACCGACAGATACGAAGGAAATTTCCAATTCCAGGCGGTACATTCAGTGGTTACGGATGTCCAGGAAAGATCACCTGGGCCCGTTGTTTCCTTGCAGCCGGCGAATTATGGATGGATATTGGCAGAGGCGAAATAGTTGAGATCCCGGAACCTCTCCGTAGTGAGTGGTGGAATGGAGCAACACCGCAATGGCCATTGCTGACAGCTGATCTAGGTGTGAATAGAGATGTTATTATGGCCCAATATATGAGTAATCATATTGCCTTGAGTTATGGTGACATCTTTGGTGAGATGATTGCACTCTGCAGAAAACTGGGCTTTAGAGTACGTATCTTTGGAGAACATTCTTGATAAATAACTCCCAACGGATGTTGGCCCCAGGCCTTTAAGCCTTTACGCCCTTATGCCTGCCCGCAGGGCATTATGTTCTAATTAACTGAGAAGAGAGACCTCATGACACAAAAATCCTATTTACTCGGCATTGATATAGGAGGGACAGGATCTAAAGCAGGCGTTTTCACCCTGGATGGTAAGCTTGTCGGCTCGGGATACGGTGAGTATAAAATGATCAGCACCGTACCCGGTCAGGCAGAACACGACGCTGAAGCCTGGTGGCAGGCAACCGTTAAAGCCATCAGATCCGCCATTGCTGACATACCAGCGGATGAAATCATAGCAATTGGTACCGGTTGCACAAATGGGCTTATTGCCGTTGACCGTAAGGGCCGGCCTCTACGACCTGCGATCATGCTCTGGGATCAGCGGGCTCTCCCAGAAGTCGACCGTATCAGGGAGATTCTTGGGCCAGATACTGTTTTTGAAATCACAGGTAATCCTGTTGCCCCCGGGGCCTATTCGCTGCCTACTATTCTATGGTTAAAGCACAACGAACCTGAAATATTTGCAACAGCATACAAGTTGATGGTACCAGGTGGTTATCTGGTTGCCCGCCTCACCGGTGAATTCACAATAGATCATTCACGGGCTTCAACAACGCTGTTGTTCGATATTCGAAAGAAAAAATGGCATGACCCTTTCTTACAACTACTCGATATTCCTGAAGACAAACTGCCTCGACCGGAGCCTTCCGACAAAGTGGTTGGGGCTATAACTGAAGAGGTTGCACAGCTTACCGGTTTAAAATCGGGAACCCCTGTAATTGCAGGTTGTATGGACACTATAGGTGCCTCAATCGGGACAGGAATCATAGAAGAAGGCGAGTGTTTTGTCATCATGGGAACAGCAGCACGTGTTGCCGGCCCCATAAAAAAACCGGTATTTGACCACCGTTTCATGAACTGCACTCATATAATAGATGGCTGCTGGCAATATATTGGCGCCGTTAACGGAGTAGGCTCATCACTGAGATGGATCCGTGATACTTTCTGTCAAATGGAGCAGGGAGTTGCAGATTTTACCGGGCTCAATGTCTATGATCTGATAACCGATCAAGCTGTCCAGTCTCCACCCGGCAGCAAGGGGTTGATATTTCTACCGTATATCGCCGGAGAAAGGACCCCCATCTGGAACCCCTACGCCCGGGGAGTTTTTTTTGGAGTAACACTGGGACATAACCGGAATGATTTCTTTCGATCGGTTCTGGAAGGTGCTGCCTTTGCTATCCGCCATGTCATAGAACTCCTGGAAACAGATGGCGGACTCTCTGTCAGGGAACTTCATATTGGCGGAGCTGCAGCTTCGAGCA
>JAOZLO010000230.1 GCA_029934775.1 Desulfocapsaceae bacterium | reverse complement strand
TTGGTAATTGCATCCAGAAGATCTATCTCCCGCTGCAGCCCTTCATCATATTTCAACTGTGTAATTCTCAGATTTTCTTCAGCCTGCTCAATTGAACGGTTAGCAACATCGACATTTTCAAAACTCACCTGGAAATCGATAAAGAGATTATCGAGATCAGTAGCCAGTAAGTTCTGCAGCTCTTCCAGATCGTACCGCAGAGATCTCGTCTGCAATTTGGCTTTACTGACACCAGCCTCCGTGGTGAAACCCTGAAACAGGTTCATTGACACCACGAGTTGTGCCCGAAGTTCATCTTCACTGACTGAACCATTACCATTTATATAGTCGTCATCATACCTGCCATAACTGCCAACTGCATCCAGTCGCGGATAATAACCGCTTAAAGCGGATTTTTCCTGTGAGGCCGTCGCCTCAATTGCGCTTTCCAGAGCTTTTATTTCAGTACGTTCAGCAAGCATTTTATAACGATACAGGTCTTGATCGATCTGAGCAGGCAGAGTAGCAAACTCATCAAAAGCCAAAGCTGCCAGATTGATGTCAGTGCCAACCTGAAACGACAGACGCTGAACACTTTTTCTCAACCCCGCACCGGCAGCTTTTTGTGTAATATCCGCATTATCATAATCAACCCGGAATTTTAACAGTTCATTTTTTCCGATCAATCCCACCTGGAGACGATTCTCTCCATCCCGATACACCTTATCTAAAGTCTGGAAAGCAGATTCAGCCACTTTGAGGTTTGCCCGTCTCTCATAAACCTCCAGATAGGCAAGGGCAACATCAAGCTGGAGATCCTGTTTAATTCCCTTTAAACGATAGTTGGAAACTTCACTTAACAGTGTCGCCGATCTGAGATTATATTTATCAGCAAATCCTGAAAACAGATTCCAGCTTATACGCCCCCTGGCTGTACTGTTTTCCCTGTTTTCGGTGGTGGACGACTCATCAAGAGAATTTACCGTATAAAAAATATCAACCGACGGATAATATCCACCTTTTGCAAGAAGAATATCCTTCTTGCTCTGCTCAAAAGTTGTCATGTACTGCTGAATAATTTTCCGGTTATTCAGTGCCATATCCTGCATCTCCACCAGTTCAATACCGTACACAGTAGAAGCGTACAAAAGAATGATCACTACAAGGCTACATCGCTTCATTTATTCGACTCCTCTCAAATTTGATAACAAAACCGAGTAAAGCTGGAATAACAAACAGAGTAAACATTGTGGACATGGTCAGGCCACCCAGGAGAATACTGCCAAGTCCGCGATACAGCTCACTTCCTGACCCGGTTGCAAGCACCAGTGGTGCCATGGCCAGTACACTTGTTGTGGCACTCATAAATATTGGGCGTATCCTTGTCCTTACAGCACTGGAAATAGCATCTCCTCCTTTCATTCCCTGGTATCTGACATTATTCAGAGATTGATGAACGATAAGAATTGCGTTATTTACCACCGTTCCAATTAAGATAATAAATCCCAGCATAGCCAGAATATCAAGGCCCTGGGGTTTAATAAATGTGCTTACTGCAATCAGTCCGACAAAACCACCCGCGGCTGCAAGTGGTACAGTGAAAAGGATGATAAACGGATAAATAAAATTTTCAAAAAGTGCCGAAAGCAGTAAGTAGGTGATCAACAGGGCCAGAAGGAGATTCCACTTTAAAGCATTGCCAGTCTCAAGAAGCTTGTCGGCATTACCACCAATGGAAATGGAAACACCTTCCAGCTTCCCAGCACTGGCCAATGGACCAACCAGTTCATTTTCAATAATCTCAATACAACTCTGCAGCGGTAGATCAGCAGGAGGAGTGACCTGCAGGGTAATAGTCCGTTTCCGTTCAAGATGGTTTATCTGGGGCATAGACTGACTGTATTTGAGCGCTGCCACATCTCCAACTTTTATCAGATCACCATAACTATTGACAATTGTGGCCTCCAGAATAGCTTCCGGAGTATCAAATTCAGTATCACTCCCCTTAACCACCAGATCAATCTGCTTTACTCCTTCCGGGCTGTAATCATCAATCTTTCGACCATCCATCAGGATATCCACATAGACTCCAAGATCCTTTTCGGAAAGGCCATTTGCAGCAAGCTTTTCTTTATTGGGAATAACCAGGATCTCAGGATAACTGGTCTCAAGAGATGGAATGGGACGTACTTGTGCGCCCTGTATTTTCTGACGTATAGCTCCAAAAAGCGTCATTGACGCTCCAGCTATGGAATCAATATTCTCTCCGGAAACATTAACCTCCACCGTCCGACCAGCCCCCAGACCCTGCTCAAAAATTCCGGTCTGAATACTGACTCCGAAAATTCCGGGAATTGAGTTCATAATACGGGAAAAAAGTGGGATCAACTCCGAGGCTCTTGTCTCATGACCGGATATACCTCCAAAAAGAGTAAACCTGTCTGCTCCCACATAAAACATAGCTTTAATGGGCGGAAAACCATCTTTCCCTTCTTCTGCATAATAGGGCTTGGATTCTTCATATATGGCACGGCCCATTTCTTTGAATTTATCAACCGAATAGCCCGGCGGAGGAATCAGAATGTTCAGAATAAGATTTCTGTTTCCCTGGGGAAGATACTCTGCAGGCGGTTTGAGAATATATATGAGACCGACAGACAGAGAGGTAAAGAAAACAATGGTCAGCAACCGGGTAAAAATATTTCTCTGACACAGACTGGAAACAGCCATCATCACGGAAACAAACAGAGGGCCGACAAAACTTCGCTGCAGCAGGTTCTCTTTTTTCCTGCCCTCTTTCCTGTAGAGAAGATTGATAAGTGTCGGGATTACGGAAATTGACACCAGCAGGCTGATGACTATGGAAGATGTGATGGCAATAGCAATATCTCTAAAGAGCTGGCCCGCCTCCTCCTGCATGAAAATAACCGGCAGGAAAACAGCCACCGTGGTAGCGGTTGAAGCAAAAACAGCCCCCCATACTTCTTTGGCCCCTTCAAGAGCCGCCGTATACGCATTTTTACCAAGCTTTCGATGCCTATCTATATTTTCCAGTACAACAATGGAGTTGTCCACCAGCATACCCACTGCAAAAGAGATCCCCGCCAGACTGACTACGTTCAAATTTCTACCGGCAAGCCAGAGAAAAACAAAGGTGCCTATGACAGAGATGGGAATAGCAACAGCTGTTGCCAGAGTCGTTCTCACACTCCGCAAAAATGCAAGGAGTACACAGACAGCAAGCAGGGCACCGATCAGAACATTTTTTTTCACAAGATTAATAGCGGTATTAATATAGGAACGCTGATCATAAACAAGTTCAATATAGAGTCCTTTATCCGCCAGAATCCCCTTGTTCAGCCGATTAATTTCGCTCTCAACCTTGTCGCTCATTACCAGAACATTTGTCCCGGTCTCCTTTGTCAAACCCATAACAATTATCTGCTCTCCATTATAGAGAACAGCTGCTGATTCTTTGCCATAGCCCTTTTCAATGGTGGCAATATCTCTGAGATAAACCCTCTTTAATCCATCATCATAAACAACCACACCAAGAGCATCTTCGGGAGATTGAAACTGGCCTATTGTCCGTATACGATAGTTTTTCCGGCCTACCCCCAAAACTCCAGCGGATATTGTGCTGTTCGCCCGCTGTATCGTTCCTGACAGCTGGTTGATAGATATTTTATACCGGGCCATTTTTTCCATATCAAGAGTGACATGGAGTTGCTCCTCAGTCCCGCCAAAGATAAAAATAGAGCCAACCCCTTTAATTCTCTCAAAACTTTGACGAATATTATCCTCAAAGAAAGTAAGATAGTGGATTATATTTTCTTTATTATCTTCTCTCGGCTTCACCACCATCCAGATAACAGGGGAATTATTTGCTCCTGCTGCATCTATCACGGGTTTCTGGGCGTTATCGGGATATCCGGAAACCTCATTCATCTTGTTCGAAACTCTCAGCAGAGCATCATCAACAACAGTCTCGAGTTCAAAGGAGAGCGTTACTTCACCAAAACTGTTATAGCTGGAGCTCTCCATCTTGGTAAGGCCCTGCAAACCCTTCAATGCTTCTTCCTGTCGTTCAATGATTTCTTTTTCTATCTCACGAGGCGTTGCCCCGCCCCAGGTCGTCTTAACAGTAATTTTGGGAGTCTCCACATCCGGAGTGAGCTGGATCGGCAACTGGTTCAAGCCTATAAGACCGAAAGTGACTATGAGTATCACCGCAACAGCCACTGAAACAGGCTTTTCAAGAGAGTATTTTACTATATCCATTTATTTATTCTCTCCTGCAACCACTACAGGCTGGTCGGGGCGTAACCTTTCGTTCCCTTCCACCACAACCGGCAGCCCGGGAACAATGTATTCATTATCAACAGCAACCCTGTCACCCAGATAAGCGACAATGTGTACAGGCAGGATGGCAGCTTTACCCTCTTTCACACTGTAGATAAAATCTTTCCCCTGAAATTTGATAAGTGCGGCCCTACTGAAAACACTGAGTTCACGTCTACCACTACTTGGCACGGAAACATCCGCCGACATATTCTGAGCAACAAATGGCATAGCAGGAATCTTGATTTTCAGAAAAATATTTTTCGTTTTTAGATCAGCAACAGGATCAATACCTAAAACCTCACCCTCTATCCTCTTATTAAATGCATTAAGGTTCACCTCAACTTTTTCTCCAAGCTGAATATATTGCAGGAGAGTTTCAGCGATCGGTGCCCGAACAAAAAGATCATTGCTGGAACCGATACTGACAAGTTGTTTTCCCTGCTGGACCCAACCGCCGGAGTCAACATCCTTAGTCAAAATAATACCGTCAAAAGGTGCGGAAATTATCGAACGTCGTTTCTGAATATTCAATTTTGCAAGATTATCCTGAGCGATTTTCTTCTCTTTTTGTACATCCTGATAGGTATAAAGTGCATCATCATAATCTTTTTCACTCACACCGGAACTCTTATATAGTCGCTCCAATCGCTTGAAATTCTTTTGTGTATTCTGTATGCGTAACTCAATTTGTTCGATTCGGGTTTTGCTCAGACTTATTTCTCTTTCCAGTATTTCCGTATTCAGCCTGACCAGAAGATCACCTTTTTTCACATGGTCCCCCTGGTTAACCTCTACAGCTTCAACGAGGCCGACTACCTCCGTTGAGATATGACTCACCCGTTCATAATAAATCACCCCGGTAACAGTCTGGTTCGTTGCAATATTTTCTTTTGACACCTGCCCGAGAACAACCCTGGCAGGCGGTGGTCCCTGTGCTCCGGCTACAGAACACAACATGAAAATCCCAATGATGGGTATCAACACTCTTCTCA
>JAOZLO010000229.1 GCA_029934775.1 Desulfocapsaceae bacterium | reverse complement strand
CAGTGACGAAGTTGAAGTAAAGGTAAGAGAGTTGTATGAACCGTTCAGCCGTAACCGTGATAAAATTATGGTTATGGACGTACGTAGTGCAGAGTTTACTAAATATGCAGCTAACTGTCTGCTGGCTACCAAGATCTCTTTCATGAATGAGATGTCCAATCTGGCAGAAAAACTGGGAGTTGATATTGAACAGGTACGCAGAGGGATAGGATCTGATTCCCGGATCGGTTACCAGTTTATTTATCCCGGCTGTGGATACGGTGGTTCCTGCTTTCCTAAAGATGTACAGGCCCTGGAAAGATCAGCCAATGAGGTTGGTTTCGAGGCAAGGATTCTGAAAGCTGTGGAGAGTGTAAATTACAAACAGAAAGAAAAACTTTTTGAGCATATTTCCTCTTTTTATAAGGACGGGGTTGCTGGAAAAATTTTTGCCATCTGGGGACTTTCTTTTAAACCAAATACAGATGATATGCGGGAAGCGTCAAGCAGGGTACTTCTGGAATCGCTGTGGGGAGCAGGGGCAAAAGTTCAGGCATATGATCCTGAAGCGATGGAAGAGGCTCAGCGAATTTATGGGACCAGAGATGATTTGGTCTTAATGGGAACTAAGGAAGCAGCTCTGCATGGTGCGGATGGACTGGTTATAATCACTGAATGGAAGAGTTTTCGGGTGCCCGATTTTGAGCAGCTGAATGACGAGTTGAAAGATAAAGTGATTTTTGACGGACGTAATTTGTATGACCCTGCCAGGGTGGAAGCTGTGGGACTTGCTTATTATGGTATTGGCCGGGGACGTTCTATACTGAGATGACTGGTTATTTAAGGGAAACGGTTATATCTCTATAAAAAACAGATTTACTATGAGAATTTTATGAAAAAGGCACTCATTACAGGTATTACAGGGCAGGATGGAGCGTATCTGGCAGAATTTTTGCTGAAAAAAGGATATGAGGTACATGGAATTAAGCGAAGGGCCTCTCTTTTTAACACAGATCGAATTGACCATCTTTATCAGGATCCACATGTAGGCGAAAGGAACTTTATACTTCACCATGGTGATTTGACCGATTCTTCAAGCTTGATTCATATTATCGGTAAGGTGCAGCCGGATGAGATCTATAATCTGGCCGCTCAATCCCATGTTGCAGTTTCCTTTGAAGAGCCGGAATATACTGCTAATTCAGACGCCCTGGGAACATTACGTGTACTTGAGGCTATTCGTATTCTTGGATTAACCCGGAAAACACGTTTTTACCAGGCCTCCACCTCAGAACTTTACGGGAAGGTACAGGAGGTCCCGCAGACAGAAAAGACACCGTTTTACCCACGCTCACCTTATGCGGTGTCTAAAATGTATGCTTACTGGATTGTAGTGAATTATCGCGAGGCGTATAATATCTATGCTTGTAACGGTATTCTCTTTAACCATGAATCTCCGCTTCGCGGAGAAACTTTTGTCACCAGGAAGATAACGAGAGCTTTGGCGAGAATATTTCTCGGTCTGCAGGATTGCGTGTATTTGGGTAACCTCAATGCCAAACGTGACTGGGGACATGCCCGGGACTATGTAGAGATGCAGTGGTTGATGTTGCAGCAGGAGAGTCCGGAAGACTTTGTGATTGCTACTGGAGTGCAGCATTCGGTACGTGATTTTGTCGATGCAGCAGCGGCTGAGTTGGGCATTGGTCTGTGTTGGAAAGGTGAGGGTGTTGATGAGACAGGCATTGTTGAGAAGATGCCGGAAAATGGAACCGGTAATGGTTTGAAGGTCGGTGATGTTATTACCCGTGTGGATCCACGATATTTCAGACCTACTGAAGTAGAGACGCTGCTTGGCGATCCAAGTAAAGCAAAAGAAATACTTGGCTGGGAGCCTAAGACCAGCTTCAGTGCGCTTGTTGCTGAGATGATGCATTTTGACCTTGAAGAGGCCCGGCGTGATGAACTGTGCAAAAATGAAGGATTTACGGTGCTTAATCATCATGAATAAGGTGAAAGTCGGAGAATTCATTTTTGTAGCAGGACACAGAGGTATGGTCGGCTCTGCCATTGTTCGGCAACTGAAGAAACTGGGTTGTAAAAATATTATTACCCGAACCCATGGCGAACTGGATCTGACAGATCAGCACCAGGTTCGTGAATTCTTTCGTACTGAAAAAATAGACCGAGTTGTTCTTGCTGCCGCTAAAGTTGGTGGAATTCATGCCAACAATAGTTATCGTGCTGATTTTATTTACACGAACCTGATGATCCAGGCTAATGTAATTCATGAGGCGTATAAGGCGGGTGTTGAACATCTCCTCTTTCTCGGCAGTTCATGTATTTACCCCAAATTTTCCCCACAACCGATGGTCGAAGAGTCTCTTCTAACGGGGACTCTTGAAGAGACCAATGAGCCGTATGCTATAGCAAAGATTGCAGGAATAAAGATGTGTGAGTCGTATAATCGGCAGTATGGAACCTGCTATCGTTCTGTAATGCCTACAAATCTTTATGGGCCGGGAGATAATTATCATCTTGAAAACAGCCATGTCATTCCCGCAATGATTCGGAAATACCATCTGGCGAAACTTGCGCTAGAAGGGGAGATAGAGGCTATTATAGCTGATGAGAAAGTATATGGGGCAATTCCTGTAGATATTCAGAGGGGGATAGGCTATTGTCCAAAAAACAGGCGAATTGATTTTGAAATCATACCGAAAGTACAGCTCTGGGGGACAGGTTTTCCACGACGGGAGTTTTTGCATGTGGATGATATGGCCTCGGCATCACTCCACGTCATGAATTTGTCGCAAACTCATTTTGAAGGAGAGCACCCCTCTTTTCTCAATATTGGCACAGGGCTTGACATAACCATCAAGGAGACGGCCCGGATAATTGCTGGCCTTGTCGGTTTTGAGGGACAGACAGTGTTTAATCCGGATCAGCCTGACGGTACCCCGAGAAAGTTAATGGATACCGGTCGTATTACGGCTCTTGGCTGGAGTCCGTCGATGAGTTTTTCTGAAGGGGTGGAAGATGCTTATCAATGGTATAAAAATGGATGAAGAGTAAATAGTTTTTTAAATTCCCTGGTGATATAGAGTATGTATAGAAATTTCAGCATAGTACCCAATATTATTTTTGGCAGAGGCGCTTTTAGTCAACTTGGAGCTGTAATTGCGCCCAGGCGGATTACTAAAGGCTCTTATTTTGTTTTTGTGGTTGATGATGTTTTCGAAGGAAAACCTCTGGAGAGCAGATTGCCGATAGAGGGTAACGATCTGTTGCTGAGGGTAAATGTGGATGATGAGCCCAAAACCGGATATATAGATCTGCTTGTTGAGCGAATTCGAAATTACAGCGAAATTATCCCGGACGGTATTGTCGGCATTGGTGGAGGCAGCACTATGGATATTGCCAAGGCCCTCGCTCTTATGCTCGATAATCCAGGTTCTTCAGCGGATTACCAGGGATGGGATCTGATTCAAAACCCATCTGTCTATCATGTCGCGGTGCCTACTCTGGCCGGCACAGGAGCAGAAATATCCCGTACTACTATTTTGACAGGGCCTGTTAAAAAACTAGGTATCAATTCCGATCATACCCTTTTTCATCAAATTTTACTTGATCCGGAATTGATCGCTGACGTGCCGAAAGATCAATGGTTTTATACCGGAATGGATTGTTACATCCATGATGTTGAGTCATTGCAGGGAACTTTTATCAATGAGTTCAGCAGGGCTTATGGTGAAAAATCGATTGACCTCTGTCGCCAGGTATTCTTAGAGGATCACCCGGATAAGGATGACAAGTTGATGATGGCCTCCTACTTTGGTGGTATGAGTATTGCCTACTCCCAGGTTGGTGCCTGTCATGCGCTTTCCTATGGTCTCTCTTATGTACTCGGTACTCATCATGGCCTCGGTTGTTGCATCGCTTTTGATTGTCTGGAAGAGTTTTATCCGGAAGGGGTAAGGGAATTTCGTCAGATGATGGAAAAACATGGTATAAATCTGCCTAAAAACCTGACGATTGATATGGATGATAAAGCACTCGACTTGATGGTAACCACGGCCCTTGCGTTGGTTCCACTATGGGAGAATTGTCTTGGACCGGACTGGGAAAAATTGATGAGTCGGGAAAGGACTCTTGAGCTTTTCAAAAAAATGTGATTGTTTGGTTCTCTCCAAACTTAAACAGTCGGGTTGTTCTGCCGAATTCCTGCAGGAACGATTAATCAGATGGTTCAAACTTTATCGTCGTGATCTTCCCTGGCGACGAACGTATAATCCATATCACGTCTGGATTTCTGAGATTATGCTGCAACAGACCCAGATGGAACGCGGGGTTGCGTATTTTACCCGCTGGGTCGACCGTTTTCCGGATGCAGCAGCAGTAGCTGCTGCAGATCAGCGGGAAATACTTAAGTACTGGGAGGGGCTGGGCTACTATTCCAGAGCCAGGAACCTGCATAAAGCAGCGAAAGTCATTGTTGATGATTTCGGTGGTGAGGTTGTGTGCGACTATGGTATTCTCCTTAAACTTCCTGGCATTGGCCCCTATACTGCTGCTGCGATAGCAAGTATTGCAGGAAATAGGGATATTGCCGTGATAGACGCTAATGTTATTCGCGTATATGCAAGGCTTTTCGATATCGGTTCTCCTGTCAAAGAAAAGAAGGCTAAAGATCGAATTGCAAGTATAGCCCGTGAAATGCTGCCGGCGGGGAAAGCACGTCTATTCAACCAGGCGGTGATGGAACTTGGCGGACTGCTCTGTACTCCAAAGCTGCCTGAATGTAGTCTGTGCCCACTTTCTGATTGTTGTCTTGCTCTAGCCAGAGGTACTGTTGGCGAACGGCCGGTTACTGGAAAATCAAAAAAGATTATTACAGTGCAGCGGGTGGCCGGAATTATTTTCCATAAGGGGTCTATTTTACTCATGCAGAGAGGGGAGAATGATGTCTGGGGAGGGTTGTGGGATTTTCCTGGTGGAGAATTAGAATTGGGAGAAGGAGAACCTGAAGAACTGGTGGCAGATAGGATATTTGAGAGTAGTCGGCTTTTAGTAGATGTAGTTGAGCCGATCACAACAGTTGTCCACCATTACACTCGGTATAAAATAATTCTGCACTGTTTTCTCTGTCTTTTAAAGGGAGACAACAGAGCGCCCGTTTTCAAGTCGGCAGATGATTACCGCTGGGTTGCCCCTTATGAACTTGATAGCTTCGGCTTTCCGGCAGGTGCGCGAAAAGTCCTCGAATATATTATACAAGAACGGCCGGAACTCCTGACTTCTCTTTCATAAGGCGGGCTTTGCCCGCAACCCAAATACTAT
>JAOZLO010000228.1 GCA_029934775.1 Desulfocapsaceae bacterium | reverse complement strand
AATATGCTGCCAAAAGCGGACAAAAGCTACCTATGAAGCCGTTTTCGATGCTATGTAATTCCTTAACCGGACACTGCTAACGTATACCCCCTTGTGGGGTGTAGTACCTTATTCCTTAACTTCTTAGTTTTCCGATATTTGAACAATAGACTATCCTGTGAATTTATTCAAATAATTAGAGTACTGAGACAGCCTCCTAGCCAAAGTCTTCCGGACAAAAGGTGACCGCTTCGGATAAACTGTGATGGTTCATAAGCAACATGAAAAGACGATCAAGGCCAAGAGCTATTCCGGCGGCAATGTCAAGTTTTTGCAGATCATCCAGAAATCGTTCCGGTATTTTAACTCCAGTTCGACCATACTTTTCCATTACTCCAATTTCCTCTGTAAATCTCACTCTCTGCTCGTCAATATCTGTTAGTTCTGAAAAACCGTTGGCCAGTTCTATGCCATTTATATACAGCTCAAACCGTTCAACAACTCCGGGGTTTTGCATATTCCGCTTTGCCAGAGAGGCCAGTTCGACAGGATAATCGTAGAGAAAAGTCGGCACACCAAAACCCAGATGCGGTTCAACATATTCCACCAGAAATTCATCAAACTGTTCTTTTTCAAGAGCGACAACTAAAGAGACAGGAGAAAAAAGTTCAAACGCTTCATCAACGGTTATTTTCTGCCAATCTGCTTCTATATCCGTTACTGGAAACGATTTCTGCAAGTAGTCTTCTGAACCTGCTGGATGCTTAGGTACTCCGTTCTGGATGATAAATCGCAGCAGATCTTCACAGTCAGACATAAGATCCAGATAATCAGCACCACTGCGATACCATTCGAGCATTGTAAATTCTTCCAGGTGCAGCCTGCCGATTTCTCCCTTCCTGAAACAGGGACAGATCTGGTATATTTTAGAAGCCCCCTGTGCCAGTAGCCGTTTCATGCAAAGTTCAGGGGAAGTCTGCAGATACTGGCCATCTGCTGAGATGGGAACAATTGTACTTTCAGGAATAAAAACAGGTTGGCGGAGAGGAGTATCTACTTCAAGGAATCCCTTACCATTAAAGAACGTTCTGATTAATTGAAACAGAGCCGCACGCATCTGCAAACTATACAACTCAAGCATCAACTCTACTCTTTAACACGAGTCACATACTGCCCCGTCCGGGTATCTATCTGGATTTTATCACCCTGTTCGACAAACGGAGGCACATTGAGCTGGTATCCCGTCTCAACTGTGACAGGTTTGGTATCTGTTCCCGAAGTATCTCCTTTGGCCCAGGGATCAGCAACAGTGACCTCAAGATTTACAAAAATAGGCAAGCTGACATCTATCGGCATATTGTCAAAGAAGAGGACGTCAAGCTCCATATTATCAATGAGGTAGTTTACATTTTCTCCAAGAAGTTCTCTGGTAATAAAGAGCTGTTCATAATTATCGATATCCATAAAATGGAACTCTTCTCCCTGGCTGTATAAAAACTGCATTTTTCTCTCTTCAAGAGCAGCCTTTTCAAATTTATCGTTCGAACGATACGTTTTTACCAACTGATTCCCGGAGATCATATTCCTCATCTTACAACGATATAATGACTGCCCCTTCCCGGGCTTCGAAAACGAAAATTCGATAATAACATAGGGGTTTCCATCGATCTCTAATTTCAAACCTTTGCGTAAATCAGAAGCATTGTACATTGTATGTCTCCACATTAAAAAACAAGAAAAACTCTCCCCACAGAGGACACAGAAAAAAGGTTTTTTGCCTTCTCTGTGTCCTCTGTGGTTTAAGAGTGTATCTTTTGAGTTGCGCGTACCATCCGCTTTGACCAATAAAATAGAATAATATACCTATCTTTTGTAGAATTCTGCAACCGATTTTACTTATCCATATTTTCATCTGTCAATTTTTTTTGAATGCTTACTTTTTCAGCTCAGGTATATTAGGTTACATTACAAGGCACAGCAGATAAGTCTTTACTATCTGCCTGACAGCATACAGCCTATCCCCCTGTTTATTAAAAAGACTCCAACATGATCAAAGTAGGAATCCTATCAGACACCCATCTCAGTAAAAGTAATTCGCAATTCCGGAAAAACTGTGCAGTTGCCTTTTCCGGTTGTGATACAATTATCCACGCTGGTGATTTAACGGATATTTCCCTCCTGTCAACTTTTGCCGGAAAGGAAATTTATGGCGTTCATGGAAATATGTGCAATCAATCCACCAGAAGAATCCTGCCTGAAAAAAAAATCATCACTTTAAAAGGATACTCCATCGGAATTTGTCATGGAGCCGGTCCCCGCCATAATATAGAAGAGAGACTCATTGAGCTCTTTCCCGGGGCTGACTGTATTGTCTACGGTCACACCCATATAGCGACCTGCCATACCGCAGACAAAACCCTTTTTATTAATCCGGGATGTTTTCAAGGTACCGGCTTATACGGTGCACCAGGGACATATGGCCTTCTATACATTGGACCAGAAGGCTTGAAGGGAGTGATCCATGAACTGGGTAAAAATGCATGACACAGCCAACAAAACTTACTCCGATGCTGCAGCAGTACTTTGAGATAAAAGAACAGCATGAGGATGCAATACTCTTTTACCGTATGGGTGATTTTTATGAGATGTTTTTTGATGATGCTGTTGAAGCCTCAAAAATTCTAGGAATTACCCTTACCTCCAGAAACAAAAAGAGTGACTCCGTTCAGGTTCCCATGTGTGGTATTCCGTATCATGCTGCGCAGACCTATCTGGCAAAACTGATCAAAAGAGGTCGCCGGGTTGCCATTTGTGAACAAACGGAGTCGCCAGCCCAGGCAAAGGGGATAGTCAAAAGAGAGGTCGTTCGCATTATTTCCCCGGGTGTTGTCACAGACAGCCACCTTCTTGATGATAAAAGTAATAACTATATCTGTTCTGTAGTTGTTAATGAAAGTGGCACAAAATCAACCTGGGGTATCGGCTTTTTAGACCTCAGTACGGGCGAATTCCTCGTTGGAGAATTTTCGACGAAAAATGGTCTGTTTGAAAATGTACTGGACCAGATTTCTCGACTCACTCCCACTGAAATATTAGTGCAGAGCAGCAGGAGCAGTTCACTTGACACGCTCCTGCAATCTGCTGAAATCCAGCTACCGGGCATCTGCATTACCACACGGGACAGTTCTGTTTTTCACTTTTCAACCGCTAAGGATCTTCTGCTTGAACATTTTGGTACTGTCACCCTCGATGGATTTGGCTGTGGAAATTTCTCAGCAGGGATTATTGCAGCAGGAGTTCTACTCGAATACGTTCAGGATACCCAGAAGACATCCAGTAAACATATTGAAAAACTGACGCCCCTCGACATTGAAACAATCCTGCAGATAGACGACTCTTCCAGGCGAAACCTTGAGCTTACACAGACAATTATCGGAGCCAGCAGGCAGGGTTCCCTGCTCTCTGTTATAGACCGGACCTGTACTCCCATGGGAGCGCGATTGCTCAAGTCCAACCTGCTCTTTCCTCTACAGGATACAGCCAGAATCAACAACAGACTGGATGCAGTTACATATTTTTATAAAAACAGTACGTTACGCGGTAAACTGAGAACTCTTCTGGAAACAGTATACGACCTGGAAAGATTAAACAGCCGCATGATCCTGGGAAATGGAAATGGAAGAGATATGCTGGCCATGAAAAACTCTCTTGCTCAGCTCCCCCCTCTCTATTCTCTTCTCAGTGGGTGCGATACAGTAAAACTTATCGATCTTTATCAACAGTTTGACATTCTAACGGATCTGCATGAGCTGCTTGACAAATCGATACACCCGGAGGCACCCATTACCCTTCGAGAAGGAAATCTTATACAGGAGGGGTATAACGCAGAACTTGACGAACTTATATCCATACTGCGTGACGGTCGACAGATGATTCTCAGTTTACAGGCTCAGGAACGCAAATCCACTGGAATCGCTAAACTGAAGATCGGTTATAACAAAGTTTTTGGTTACTTTATAGAGGTAAGTAAAATTCACGCCGACAAGGTTCCCGATGCGTATATCAGGAAACAGACCCTGGTAAACGCTGAAAGGTTTATCACTCCGGAACTGAAAGAATTTGAAAGTAAGGTTCTTGGTGCCCAGGATCGGCGTGTTGAACTCGAATACCAGCTCTTTTCCACTATTCGAAATCACCTTGCAACCAACAGCAGTCGAATATTACAGGTGGCTAAGATCCTGGCTCAAATCGACTTCCTAACTGCTAATGCAGAAACAGCCCAGCTGTATAATTATCGCAGACCACAGATCAATACTGGCGACGAGATAAATATAACAGAAGGTCGTCACCCGGTTATTGAACGTTCTCTACCCAGCGGGAAATTTGTGCCCAACGATATTACCCTTAATCAGAGCAGCGATGAAGTGCTGATCATAACAGGCCCTAATATGGCGGGAAAGTCAACTGTGCTCCGGCAAACTGCCCTGATAGTGCTGCTTGCCCAGATGGGCTCTTATGTACCGGCAGAAAAAGCTACCATCGGTGTTGTTGACCGGATTTTCACCAGAGTCGGTGCAATGGATGATCTGCGCCGTGGACAATCTACTTTTATGGTTGAAATGAGCGAGACCGCTAATATCCTGAACAATGCTACGGAAAAAAGCCTTGTAGTGCTGGATGAAATAGGCAGGGGAACCTCAACCTATGACGGTCTTTCAATTGCCTGGGCTGTCGCCGAGGAATTGGTCAAAAAAAACAAAAAGGGGGTTAAAACTCTCTTTGCGACCCACTACCACGAACTGATCCAACTGGCAAAAAATCACAAGCGAGTAAAAAATTACTCCATTTCCGTACGAGAATGGCAAAACTCCATAATTTTTCTGCACAAACTGACGAAAGGAGGGACAAACAGAAGTTATGGAATTCAAGTGGCAAGCCTTGCAGGCGTCCCTGACCATGTGGTAAAAAGGGCCGGAGAGATTTTACAGGATATTGAAAAAGAGAATCTGGAACCATCACAGGGCTCAGGGAAATCCTATCGTCAAAAGAAAAACAAAAAACATCACCCTGACCAGTTATCTCTCTTTCCATCACCAGAAAATCCACATCTTAACTATCTGAACAAGATAATTCTCGATGAGATTACACCAAGGCAGGCTCTTGAGATCCTCTACAAAATGAAAAATTTATGAAATTTCAGCGAGCTTATATGAACACAATGCCCTTCGGGTAAGTTGAAGCTTTTTAGGGTGTGGGCCTTTAGTACCTTACTCCTTAATTTCTGTCGTAAAAAACAACAGATAAGCACCCTTATGAAGCCAGGGCATAAACTCCGACTTCGAGA
>JAOZLO010000227.1 GCA_029934775.1 Desulfocapsaceae bacterium | reverse complement strand
TGAATCCGTCACAAGCCAGTCCTTGCTGTATTCGAAGTCTGCGGCAACTGGTGTCACAGAACGTTGGTGATACCACACTCTGTTTTTTCAGAATGAGCCACTGGGAATATCCCGGGAAGGCGGTTGCATTGCAGGATAATTCGTAAGTCAGAAAGCCTGCCTGCAAAGGCGCATCCAATTTCGATGCACCTTCAGAGTAAAACCACTGGAGTCCTCTGTACCTGGAAGTGTATTGCCTGTTTTTTGTCAGGCAGTGCTTTACGCCGGATACGGAGACTGTCTATTTTTTCTGCACCCCCTCCGTTTACGGCTAATCCATGATTCGATCACCTGTTGATCTGTTACCGTCAACTAACAGCCATACGGGAAAATCTGGTTACTACGGGGGAATAGTACAATGAAAATGGAGAAAAACAGGCAACTTGGAGCCCTGATCACTCGTCTTATAGCAAAAGAAAATCTTTCAAGAGAAGAATCATATGAGGCTTTCCATATGGTTCTGATGAATGAAGTATCTGAAATACAACAGGGTGCTTTTCTTGCTGCACTTACAGCCAAAGGAGAAACAGCCAAAGAGGTGGCAGGTGGATGGCAGGCTGTGTATGAACTTGATACAGAAAAAGTGACTCTTGATAATATTGAAATTGTCGATAACTGCGGTACCGGCATGGATACATTTAAAACTTTCAATATCAGCACTGCCGCCTCGCTTGTAGCTGCAGCGGGTGGGATTAAAATTGCCAGGCACGGTGCCCGCGCCATAACATCATCCTGCGGGACGGTAGATATCGCCGAATGCCTTGGAGTTGATATGGAGTGCAATGTAAATACAGTTGCCAGCTCCATTAAAGAGACTGGAATAGGCCTGTTCAACGGTATGAGTCCCCATGTCCACCCCATGGCTCTTGGGCGTATACTGTCCCAGATCTGTTTTGGTTCTCCATTAAATATTGCGGCTTCACTTGCCCACCCCGCTCTCCCTAAAATTGCTGTCCGTGGTGTCTATTCTCCTGCGCTTCTTTATCCGGTTGCAGAAGTTATGCAGTCGATTGGTTACACAGATGCCCTTGTAATCTACGGATCAATTTCCGGCAGTGATAAAGGCATGGACGAAGCATCGGTTTGCGGCACAACTTCCGGAATACATCTTAAAGACGGCAAACTTTCCCAAATTACCTTTGATCCAGAAAATTGCGGACTGAAGAAACATGATGCAGTTCATCTTTCAGCGGATACGGACAAAAATGTTGCCGCCGTAAAAATGTATCAACTCCTCGCAGGAAAAGGAGATAAAGCACGTTCAGACGCTGTAATTCTCAACAGCGGGCTGATCTTTTATGTCAAAGGAGTAGTTGAGACTATCCTGGAGGGTGTGGAAAAAGCAAGGGATCTTCTCTTTTCGGGCAGGGCACTCGAACTTTTGGAACATTGGGTGGAAATACAGAACAGAGACCCTGCCCAGGGATTGAAAAAACTTGCCGATCTTAAAAAATTGGGAGGGATGGCATGGTAACAGAGTTATTGATCATCAGAGCAAAGGATGACTACTACCGTTTCAAAGACGGCAGTTATTTCCCATGCAGGCTGAATAAAGGTTCTGTCTTTCCCCTTGGCCAAGTAGAAAAGGCAAAAAAACTATGTACCATTCTGCAAAAGGACGGAATAGCTGAGGTGTCTCTTATGAAGCTTACTATTGTTGAAGAACCTTATCTGATAGCGTCGTAAAAACTCTTCAGCCGGAGTCTCGCAGGCTCGCTTACCTGTTTTGTTGCGGTGAAAGAGCAGGAATTTTATGACCTGATATCCAGCCACGGTGCTTTCAAAATGCGCCGGATATTTTCTTTTAAATCTATCTGGTCATGGTTCTCCATGCTCTGAGCCATCAATTTTGCAAAAAGTTCGTTCTGTTCCAGTGGGTGGGTGTATTCTGCCGGCGTTCCATCTTTTAGTTGGATATGAGCCGCCCACGGCACAAAATAGTTCATAACCGGTAAATCCTTTATTTCTGGAATATCTATATTTAAACCAGCAATATAGAGCAGGCTTTTCCCCTTATATGCATCGCTTCTTCTGATTGATTCCACAACTCGTGCAAATTCAAGCTGAATATTTGTTTTAGCTGCACGCAGGGCCGGAAATTTTGCACTCACTATGTCGGGCATAAACTCTATGAGGTTCCTTTCCAGCAAGATAGCATCATCGGTTTCATGAAAATCCTCTCTGAAGAAAAAAAGATCTGACGTTAAAAAATCACCGATGCTTTGTCCCCCAGTTGATGACCATTTATACCCCCGATCTTCCAGACGTTTCTTGAAATCATCAGAAACCAGATAAGTCTGAGTTGTACATGCTGAAGTATGAGGACGAATAATCCCCATATTAGCTTCCTGAACAATATTTTCAAGCCGAAGAACAAGCCCTTGGCTCACAGGATGCGATGCAAAATCAATAAATGAATTTTTTACTGTTATCAGATGATACCCTTCGACATCTTTATGCAAAAAAATACGATTCCGGGCAAAAAGATACTGTTCCAGATATGGTCGTATTACGTGAATCAGTTTCCCACAGGAGTCAGATTGACAGTGATCCTCCATCTGTGGGCGGTTATAGGTCCCATATGTCCCTGATTTTGGATCATAACCAACATGGCTTGCCTGCAGAATCATAAGATCTTCACCATGATGGGAGTGCGGACCATGTCGGTCAACCGCTACAATTCCTCCAACTCTTCCGTGATTAAAAGGGAAGGTACCAAAATGCTTGGTCAGTAAAATGATAGGTAAACCTTGATTTTCATCTGAGCAAAACGCTCTTGACGGCATGATAAACCCTTTACGAAAACCAAGCTCCATGCAGAAATTATACAACCTGGCAACAAATTCAGGGTATGGAATAGCCAGTCCATCAACTTTAAATGGTGCAACTTCCCTGACAACATGTACGTCCCGATATCGATTAAGCATAGAGTTACATTCCTCCGTCAGTCATGATTGGAAAATTAAGTTTCATACAAACCCTACAAAACAGCACATTGAGCGTCAACAGCTTTTCGAAAAACTTCTTTTTTTGCAGGAGGCCAAAGATGATAGAACATCCACCCCAACTGACCTGTTGTGCCAAAACAGCGAATAGAGTATCAACAAGGCTGATTAAATTTTAAAGACCACATTGAACCCCAATATTCTGCATTAATTCATACCCGCCACAAACAGGGAGAAACAGGTTATCAAACTCTCACTTACCCAATGCCGCAACCTCGAATTTGAAAACAGTCATCCTTCAATACAGGAAAAAGAGGGGCATGTTATTCTGACAGTTGCCTGCTGCGCTGTATGTCGGACGGATGCAAAGATGTGGAACCAGGGACATCGCGATCTGGTACTCCCCCGGGTTCCCGGCCATGAAATCGCCGGATATGATGATAAATCAGGAAAACTGTATACGGTATGGCCGGGACAATCATGCGGCAAATGCCGCTACTGCACCGGGGGACGTGAAAATCTCTGTGAAACAATGCGTATCATTGGATTCCATTCCGATGGTGGCTTTGCCAGGTACGTTTCTATTCCAAAGACCAGCCTTATTCCCGTCAGCGAGACTATTGAACCGCGCTTTCTCACCTTTGCCGAACCAGCAGCATGTGCCATAAATGCTCTATCGAATTTTTCTCCGATGAAAAACCAGCGGATAATAATCTATGGAGGGGGAGTGGTTGGCATGATCGCCGCTCTGATCTGCCGGGAACGTGACTGGTACGTTACAGTTATTGAGAAAAATCAGGAAAAAATTGCCAGACTGCAGCCGCTCTGTGATATAAACGGTATACAATTATCAAAAGACACTGTTACCGCCGATTTTGATATGGCGATAAATTGCTGCGATTCCCATATTGCTTTCAGTCTCTGCATAACAAAACTGCGAAAGGGTGGACGACTTGCCTTTTTCAGTGGTATTGAAAAAAACAAAGAAATCGAAACCAATCTTTTAAATCTCATTCATTATAAAGAACTGGAACTGTATGGAGCTTATGGACCAAAAAGAATCCATATGACACAGGCAGTTCCCTTCTGCGTGAGACAGCAGCGTAACCTTACAATGCTGATTGAAAAGAGTGTTTCACCCCAAGATGTAGAATCTATCCTGCCGCATATTCTCACGGGAAATGCACTGAAATATATTATCGATTTTACAGGTTCAGCCAGTCAGCTCAAAATGGATTCTTCTCACACTTTTAAACCTGTAATAGAGCGAAAAAATAACTCGCAGTTATCTCCTTTTCTCACTGCTGTTATTGAAAAAATTGAACCAATTTCAGAGAGTTTACGCAATCAGGCACAGAAAAAAATCGACCTGAAAACCAAACCCCTCGGCGCTCTTGGCACGATAGAAAGACTTGCAGTTCAATTGAGCAGTATACAGAAAACTCTAAACCCGAAAGTTGCATGTAAAAGACTGTTTGTTTTTGCCGGCGACCACGGGGTCGTAGAAGAAGGTGTCTCTGCATTTCCAGCCAGGGTGACAGTACAGATGGTGGAAAATTTCCTTGATGGCGGAGCGGCAATCAACGCCTTCTGCCATCAATATGGCATAGGACTTTCAGTGGTCGACATGGGGGTAAACGGTGACTTCGCCAACCACCCACTGCTTGTAAAGAAAAAAATCGGCTACGGTACCCGCAATTTTGCCGTGCAGAGAGCGATGAGTAGCGACGAAGCTGTCCGCGCAATCGAAGCTGGTGCCCGGCTCTTTCTGGAAAAAAACAAAACAGGCCGCTGTGATCTTGCGGGTATGGGCGAAATGGGCATTGGCAATAGTTCCAGTGCAACGGCGATCATCTGCGCTGCATCAGGACTGTCTGTCACCCAGGTAACAGGACGGGGAACCGGTGTTGACAATAAAGGACTCGAACGTAAAATAGAGATTATTGAAAAAGCACTTACCCTCCACCATCCTGAAAAAGATAACGGATTTGACCTCCTTTCAAAGGTTGGCGGTTTTGAGCTGGGGGGGATCTGCGGCGCTGTTTTGGCGGCGGCATCTGAGAACTGTTGTGTCGTATTGGACGGCTTCATTTCCACTGCTGCCGGACTCCTTGCGTACCTCATCTGCCCCGAAATCAAAGAGTACCTCATTGCCGGACATAAATCTGTAGAGGTCGGTCAGAAGGCAGCCCTGGAGCTTATGGGTTTAGAACCGGTAGTCGATCTTGATATGCGTCTTGGTGAGGGAACAGGGGCGGCAATTACCATGAATCTGGTAGATCTTGCATGCAGAATGATGCGGGAAATGGCCTCTTTTGAAGATGCAGGTATTGATCAATCA
>JAOZLO010000226.1 GCA_029934775.1 Desulfocapsaceae bacterium | reverse complement strand
TGATATTACGAGTATTATTTTTTATAAATAACGAAGAGTTTGGACGGAATGGCATTCTCGGACAGGCTCCCAGCTTTTATCAGCTCAAAACTCAACAAACCTATCTTTTTTTCACATCTCCTGCAATAGTTTTTCTGCCATGCCAAAGCAGTAACCAGATAAAATATTACATAAATAAAGCACACAGGAAGGATATACAGCTAAATCCAGTTCATCAAAAGTAGTACAACAAAAAGCTTAAATAAGTATTGCTTACGATTCCGATTTAAGATAGGATTGTTGGCATCTGAGTTCGAACAGGCTGTTTTCTTTTTCCGTTTATCCCCCTTTTTCAAGGAGTCGTATTGTATGAGCAACCTTCATAGTCTGACTTTTTTTGACCTTTATGAAAAAAATTCCCTCTATCAAGGTGATTCCTGCGCCATCCAATGTGGGACTGAAGAGATCACATATTCCGATCTCTTTCTGCAGACCACCAAATTTGCAAATGGCCTCAAAAATCTGGACCTCCCTGCCGGCAGCAGGATTGCCGTTCTCTGCAAAAATCATCCTGTCTTCTTCCACCTGTTTGGTGCAGCATCAGCGCTCAACCTTACCCTTGTACTCATTAATAGACGATTAAGTCCGACTGAAGTTTCTTACATCATAGAAGACACGACACCTTCTCTGATAATTTGCGACAAAGAAATGGCAAAACAGGCTAAAACACTTGAAAAAACATTTTCGTACCTCAACCACTGTTTTGTTGTAGATGGAGAAGATACACATTTTTCAGATCTGTATACCAGCACTCTTCTGGAAACTCCAGCACCATGCCGTCCCACTGACCCTTTTGTCATCATCCACACAGCAGCTATGCTGGGCAAGCCCCGGGGGGCAGTTCTTGGACAGGAAAATATCATTTTGGCAAACCAGCAAATTATCCACGCATACGGCCTTGATGAAAGCAAAACTTATCTCAATATTCTGCCACTGTTTCACATTATGGGAGTCAACCTGGGACTGAGTACACTTCAGGCAGGTGGCAAAAATATAATAATAGAGAAATTTGATCCTCAAAAAACTCTGGAACTTATTCAGGAACAAAAGGTCAATTTTTTTGGCTCCTTTCCTCCTATACTGACAAACCTCCTAGATGCTGCTGAGGAAGGAAGTTTTGACCTGTCAAGCCTCGAAATAGTTGCCGGGCTTGACATGCCGGATACTGTAAAAAAATGGCAGGGTTGTACAGATTCCACTTTCTGGACCATGTACGGACAAACTGAAACATCGGGCCTGATTACTTTCAGCGAATACTTTACAAAATCCGGTTCAGCAGGTGTTATCTCCCCTCTTGCCACTATCAAAATTTCAGATGATCTTGGCAACCTGCTGCCTGCCGGTGAAACCGGTGAAATTGTTGTCAGGGGACCTCTGGTTTTCCAGGGATACTGGAATGCTGATGAATTGAATGATCATACCTTCAGGAACGGCTGGCACCACACAGGAGATCTAGGCATGATTGATGCTGATGGATACCTGTTTTTTAAAGGCCGAAAAGCTGAAAAAGAACTCATCAAACCTGGCGGAGAAAACGTGTTCCCGGCAGAAGTAGAAAAAACGATCCTTAAGCATGATGCAATCAGAGAAGTCTGTGTCTTCGGAGTCCCTGACCCCAAATTTGGTGAAGGCGTAAAAGCGATCTGTTCGCTGATTCCCGATAGCAGCCTGACCAAAGAGGATCTGATCAAATTTTGTGGATCACTCATTGCGGGGTATAAAAAACCTCGATATGTTGAGTTCATAGATGAATTGCCCAAAGCAGACGATGGAGCAATTGACCGGGTTAAGATAAAAGCAGAATATAGTTGAGAAACCAGTATTATGGCATACTTAGATATTTCAGACGTTACCCTCTCTTTTGGTGGCCTAAAAGCACTCTCCAAAGTAAACATGAAAATTGAACCGGGCCTGATCACATCAATCATTGGCCCCAATGGTGCGGGCAAAACCAGTATACTCAATTGCATATCCGGATTTTATCACCCAACCAGTGGTGATATTTCCTACAAGGAGAAAAAACTGACCCATGCGTCTCCCCATCAGGTCTCGAGTATGGGTATTGCCAGAGCATTTCAGAACTTGGAACTTTTTTCAGGTCTTTCAGTTTTGGACAATCTGCTTTTGGCCCGTCACCAGAATTTAAAATACAGCTTTCTGCATGCAGTTATCTTTTTCGGGAAAGCGTCCAGAGTTGAAGCTGAGAACAGGGCATATGTCGAGAGCATCATTGATTTCATGGAGCTGGAACCCCACCGCAAAAGCCTTGTGGGCAACTTAAGCTACGGTGTCCAGAAAAAAGTAGAGGTGGCCCGAGCCTTGACTCTGGCACCCGATATCCTGCTTCTAGATGAACCCATGGCAGGAATGAATCAGGAAGAAAAAGAGGATATTGTCCGATTTGTCATGGATATCCAGAAAGAACGCAATATTACTGTGGTGCTTGTAGAACATGATCTAGGTGTTGTGATGGACATTTCCGATCAAATCTATGTTCTCGATTTTGGTGAGGTCATCGGTTTCGGTAGCCCGGAGGAAGTTGCCAAAAATCCCAAAGTAATTGAAGCCTATATTGGAGAGGATTAATCGATGAGTACAAATGACCACCTGCTGGAATACTCTATCCCCCAATTGCTTCGATGGCGGGTCAACAGCACACCCAAACGCCCGGCGTTAAGAGAAAAAGACCTTGGAATATGGAACACCTACAGCTGGCAAGATTACTACGATTATGTCAGAAAGACAGCCCTGGGCCTGGAAAAAATCGGTCTTGGCAAGGATGACACTATTGCCATCATCAGTGATAATATTCCTGAACTGTTGTTTGTAGCCATTGGCGGCCACTGCCTCGGTGCCATTTCTGCGGGCATTTATCAGACCAGTATGCCGGCTGAAATAGCCCAGATAATACAATATCTCAAAGTCAGTGCTGTATTTTGCGACAATCAGGAGCAGGTAGACAAGGTTCTTGAGGTGCGAGACCAGATCCCTAATGTTAAAAAGGTCATTTTTGAAGATCCAAGAGGGATGAGAGACTATATGTCGGATGACTGGTTCATCAACATAACAGATCTTTACAAACTTGGTGAAGAAGAGCATGAAAAAAATCCGTCCCTTTTTGAAACTCTTGTGGATCAGGGAAAACCGGACGATGTCTGTCACCTGTGCCTGACATCAGGCACGACAGGACTTCCTAAGGGTACAATGATGACCCATAGGAATTATATCAACATGGGAGTAAGAATCACCGAGGTCGATCCCCTGGAACCCACAGACGAATATGTCTCCTTTCTGCCCTTTGCCTGGATAGGTGAGCAGATGAACTCATTTGGAGTTGCCATGGCAACCGGGATCACCATCAACTTCCCGGAATCTGTTGAGACAGCAATGTCGGATCTGAAAGAGATCGGGCCTCATTTCATGTTCGGTGCTCCCAGGATTTATGAAACCATCCGCTCTGAGATTTGGTTAAAAATAGACCAGTCCTACTGGTTGAATAAACTTTTTTATAATTATTTCATAAAAATAGGTCTCGAAGCAGCGAACTACAGGATGACCGGTAAAGTCATGCCGTCAGGATTAAAATTCAAATCATGGCTGGGTACACAACTTATAATCCGCCCCCTTATCAATCAGATTGGTCTTATGCGTTTGAGGCGTGCCTACACTGGTGGTGCAGCTCTTGGACCGGAACTCTTTACCTTTTATCAGGCAATCGGTGTCAACTTAAAACAAATTTACGGTCAGACCGAAATAACCGGCATTGCATACATGCATCGTGATGGAGACGTCAGACCGGAAACGGTTGGAAAACCATTGCCCGGTACCGAGTGTAAAATTGCAGAAGACGGAGAGATCCTGTCAAGGTCAGCCTCTGTTTCTCCAGGATATTACGATCTACCTGAAAAAACCGAAGAGGCTCTCGAAGGTGGCTGGCTTCATTCCGGAGACGCTGGATTTATAGATGAACACGGCCATCTTGTGGTCATCGACCGTCTTTCTGATGTAATGCACAGCAAGAAAGGGGAAATGTTTTCACCTATGTTTCTGGAAAATTCTCTTAAATTCAGCCCGTATATAAAAGAGGCAATTATTTTCGGAAACGAGGAAGATTTTGTTTCATGTCTGATCAACATTGATCCTGTTGTTGTCGGTAAATGGGCTGAAGACAGGGGTATTTCCTATACTACCTACATGGATCTCTCAGGCAAAATTGAGGTAGCTGAGCTCATGATGGAGCAGGTTCTTGATGTTAATTCACGGGCAGAAAAAGTTCATTTCAAAATTAAGCGTTTTGCACTGCTTTACAAGCTGCTTGATGTAGATGATGGAGAGTTGACAAAAACCGGAAAAATTCGTCGTAAGTTTGTACAGGAAAGATACCAGAATCTGTACGAAGCACTTTATGACGAATCAGTTGACAAAAAAAATATTGAGGCCTCTATTCAATATCAGGACGGACAGTCAACTACGGTTGAGGCAAGTATTAATTTCTATACAGTGATGGATTCGTAAAAATCCTCCAGCTACTTCGTTGCTATAAATTTTCTATCATTACGACGTACTAAAGTACGCCAAAATAATAGAAAATTTACGCGCCTCGGATATGGAATTTTTTATGAACCCATATGACAAATCAGGTTTTAAAAGAACCACTCTAAAATGGAAGGATTCTGATGAGTTATTTTTTTCAAATCGTGGTCAGCGGTGTAGTGGTTGGGTCAATCTATGCATTGGCTGCTCTGGGCCTTGTACTGGTCTATAAATCAAGTCGAGTGGCAAACTTTGCCCATGGGCAGATTATTGCCGCCGGTGCTTTTATCACTTATTTTTTAACTGTAACGGTCGGACTACCAATTTTCTTCTCTTTTCTTGCAAGCATGCTCATCACTTTTTTTCTTGCCATGAGTGTTGAAAGAATTTTCTTGCGACGTCTTATAGGTGAGCCCATAATCTCGGTCATTATGGTCACAATCGGCTTGGGATCGATTATTGATGGATTGATTTATCTTACACCTTTTGGCACTGAAAATTACTCTTTCCCTCAATTTCTTCCCCAGGCTCCACTGACTCTTGGTGGTGTTTCAATCTCCTGGACACAGCTTCTTGGGGTCATAATAACCTTCCTCTTAATTGGCGGGTTTTCCTGGTTTTTCAAAAAATCTACCGTTGGAATATCCATGAGGGCAGTATCAGACGACCAGTTTGGCGCCATGTCTGTTGGTATCTCCGTACCGAAAGTATTTGGACTCGCATGGGCAACTGCTGGATTATCAGCTGCTGCGGCG
>JAOZLO010000001.1:26879-41295 GCA_029934775.1 Desulfocapsaceae bacterium | reverse complement strand
CTTTGGTATTTATATACTTACATCGGGTATGCTGGGAATGGGAATTTCTTTTTAGTGCCTTACTCCATAAAAGTTGTAACTCAGTTCAGTACCCCCTTGTGGGGTGTTAAAATTCACCTTCTCCTTCATCAAACCCACGTTTAAGGCCACTATGACAACAAGTGCCCCCCGTGAAGTAACCACACCGCACCGCAAACTCCCACTGGAGATACCAAAAGGAATTGCTCCAACTGAATTTTTCAACAGCCCCTGCAATCTGCGCCATCTAACCAGGGAAAACGGGCTGCTTCGCACTCCTGAAGGATTCCTTCTCTATCGCAAAGCCATTGGCCACTCCAACCTCTTTGACACTTCAATTATTTTTGATACTTCACAGAAGGTACTGGACCCCATGGGGCGTCCTGTTCGACGTGATCAACTAAGCAGGGAAGAAAATATAGTCTTCAGCCGAATGACCAAGGTCACTCTTAATTATATGCTGGAAAAATACCCTGATCCAGATCAGCATCTGGTATTCTGCGGTGAAGCTTCTCTTGATGCAACCTGGCCCCTGAATAAACCTGGAGTTCCGAGCATTCGCATGATCCATAATCATTTCATGGTGTTTGAAAAATCGGTGCTTGCAGCCTCACCTCACGCATCCGAGGATAACCCCAACCTGACGGATAGCGGTCACAATGGTCTTTTTCTCCAATATTTGAGCGATGTCTACCTGCGTTTTTTCGAGGTACTGGACCTTGAGGTGCTGCGACCGATACCCCCCGATGAAGGCAGACTGGCAATTACGAGTTACCCTCAAGGGTTACCAAGCTGGGAGATTCTCGGCGGTGCAGCGTCACTGGAGAAAGGTCAGTTCTGGAAAGAGTACGATCTGGTCCTCAAAGGTTTTCTTGATTTTTATCGAGCTCTATTTCGTCTTGTTGCCGCAGAAGATACAACTATTCCTGCAAGTGCCATTTTCCCTGACCAGATTGAAGATGCTCTTCTCTTCAGTGATCAGTTTCATCAGGCAGCCCGTATGCTGCGCCTTCAGGTGATAGAAGATCCTATGTTTGCCAATGAAATCCGCTGGCAACCCGCCTACAAACAGCTTCTTTACAGGGATGACAAAGGGAGGCTCATCGTAACGATCAGTCAGAATTCTGTGGGTAACGCCATCACCGAACTACTAGGTATCGTTGTCAGGCGGGTGGTTGATGAAAAAGCATATGCCAGAACAGAACAACGACTTATGGAGCAGCTCCTTGAGCTGAGAGCCCGATTGGTAAGATACAATCTTGGGGCACCTTTGGCAACCCCGTCCTGGCCACACGGACGCTTTGTGCCGACCACTTAAGCCGGGTGGTGAGTAAACAATTTACTCTCGGAGCTGCTCAAGAAGCATCGAGGTAGGGAGGCCATCTTCCTTCAAACCAACCTTTTTTTGAAACCGGCGTATCGCTTTTCTCGATTCATTTCCCAGGTAACCATCAACCTTTCCGGGATAGTAACCGAGTTTTTTCAGTCTTTCCTGCACTTCAAATTTTTGAGAAATATTCAGAGCTCCTGCTGGCCTGGGCCAGGACTGTACCATACCACCTCCCCCTGCCAGTCGATCAGCCAGGAGCCCTACTGCCAGCGCATAGGCATCTGCATTGTTGTATCTCTTCAAAACAAAAAAATTCTTCAACATCAAAAACGATGGTCCCCCCGGCCCTGCAAGCATTTTCAACACAGCTTTGTCGCCGGGGCGAGGGTAATCCCTCCCTTTTGGTCGGACAAAACCCATTTTTTCCCACTGAGCCAAGGTTTTAGTCTCACCTGTATATCGGCTGCCCCCCTCGGGGGCTATCACCTCATACCCCCATGTCTTCCCAGTACGCCAGCCGTTTTTCTGTAATAAACTTGCTGCAGTAGCCAGAGCATCTGGAATGGAGTTCCAGATATCTCTTCGGCCATTCCCATCCATATCCACCCCATAGGCAAGATAGCTTGTAGGAATAAATTGTGTATGCCCCATGGCCCCTGCCCATGACCCCATAAACTGTTCCCTAACAATATCACCAGACTGAAGAATTTTCAGTGCAGCAAGTAACTGAGTACGTCCAAATTTCTGTCTCTTTTTATCTCCGTACGCCAGAGTTGCCAGGGCTCGTGGTACATAATGCAGACGAGCTGTTTTTTTAAGAATATCTCCATAATTTGATTCCATCGACCAGATCGCGAGCAACACCGAGGCCTTGACACCAAAACGACTCTCAACACTGCCAAGCGTCCCCGCATAATAATCAGCCATTCTCATCCCCTTGTTTATCGTAAGAGGATTGACCCTTGCATCAACGTAATCCCAGACCTTTGTTGTGAATTCAGGCTGATATGCTGCTTTTTTAAGTACAAGCGGATCGGGCGCGGTGATCCCTGAAAAAGCATTTTCATAGGTTGGTCTGCTGATACCATCCCGGGAAGCTGTTGCGTAAAAATCAGTTATCCATTTTTCAAACCCCGCATCCGCATTCGATGGGCAGGGTTGCATCAAAACGATAAAAATCAGAGCAAAAAAATTTCCCCAATATCTCACTATACG
Source organism: Desulfocapsaceae bacterium (assembly GCA_029934775.1). Taxonomy (GTDB): domain Bacteria; phylum Desulfobacterota; class Desulfobulbia; order Desulfobulbales; family Desulfocapsaceae; genus Desulfomarina. The sequence continues at coordinate 38,732 of JAOZLO010000001.1, read as the reverse complement.
CTCTCCTATTGACAATAATGCTGGTTTCAGGTATCAGACAACCATCTTTACACAATACGTGGTGGCCGTCAATGGAACTGTTACATCACCTGGACCTTGAACCTTCTCTTTCTGTCCTTTTTATACTCAGTTTTCTCGCCGCAACAGTTGTGCCCATTGGGTCAGAATGGCTTCTTGCTGTTATGATTCTCAGTGGCTTTTCTCCAACTCAAACAGTTTTTACTGCAACTTCAGGCAATTACCTGGGTGGCTGCACCACCTATCTGATCGGAATCTATGGATCTGATTTTTTCATCAGGAAACTCCTTCGAATTAACGATTCAGATTTGATTAAGGCAAAGCGTATCTACAGGAAGTATGGTTCATGGTCTCTTCTGCTCTCCTGGTTACCGGTTGTGGGTGATCCACTCTGTCTGCTCGCCGGAATATTCAAAGTTGGGTTTACTCGATTTTCACTCCTTATCTTTTCCGGAAAATTTTTTCGGTATGCAGCTCTGGCTACTTTGACGGCCGAAATCAGTGGAGGCTGAAAAAGACAATGAAAGATCAAATACTCAAAGCTATTTACGCCATTTTTTCAGACTGGAGCGCAGATAAAAAGGTGTCCTGCCGTAAAGGCTGTTCAACCTGCTGCACCCAAAACGTCACAACGACCGCCCTTGAGGGGGAAATCGTTCTCCGTTTCATTCATAAAACAAACATGGATAAATGGTTTGCCGAAAAACTTCAAGAAAATAGACCCCAACACCGGCCGAAAATGAGTACCAACGATTTTGCCAGAGCTTGCCTGCAGGGAAGAGACGTTGATTTCGGAGAAGTCACAAACCAGGCTCCCTGCCCTTTTCTTGAAGCCAATATCTGCCTGATATATCCGGCAAGACCTTTCTCCTGCCGGATGATGATCTCTGAAAAAACCTGTTCTACAGATCAACCAGCCCTGGTCTCAGATCATTACTTCGCCGCCTCAACAGCTGTATCACAAATAGTTGAACACCTGGGTCAAAAGGAGTACTGGGGGAACATGCTTGATATCCTGCCAGCCTTATGTGATATTACTGAACATATCGCCATCGCCCAACATCTCAACACCACCATAATGATGCAGGCGCGTATGCAGACTCTTACGGCCAAGCCGCTCCCCGGATTTCTCTTTACTGAAGAAGAAGATAAAACGGTATCCCCACTCCTGAATACAATTTTTAATACAAGAGTCAACGGGAAACGTATTGAAAATACTCTTAATGGCAGATGACAACTCGCCGGTGACACACGACACTGTTTCGCTATTAACTGCTAATATATTCCTTTTAAAAGTACCTTAATCACGAGAATATATAGTTTTTAAGCAGTGTCCTGTTAGTTTTTTGCTGTAGGATAAATGAGGTGTTTTCGGAATGTCATTCAGTCAATTTCTTGATTGTCAAAACGAAGAAAATAACTCATTTATCCGGATACTACTTAAACAGAGGCATAAAGTCCTCATACCCTTTTTTTTCAAGCTTATCTGCTGGAATGAAATCAAGGGAAGCGGAATTTATGCAGTACCTCAAGCCATTTGGTGCAGGGCCATCATCAAAAACGTGACCCAGATGAGAGTCACCGTGAGCACTGCGCACCTCTGTCCGAACCACAAAAAATTTGCGATCCTTTTTTTCAACAATATTTTTCCTCACCAGCGGACGGGAAAAACTCGGCCACCCTGTCCCTGATTTAAATTTATCAAGAGAACTGAACAGTGGCTCACCCGAGACGACATCCACATAAATGCCCGCTTTATTATTATCCCAGTATGTATTATCAAAAGGCGGCTCTGTTGCATCATTTTGAGTTACATCGTACTGCAGGTCAGTCAAAGTGGAACGTAGAGCAGTAGTGTCAGATTTACTGTATTTTTTCTTAGACGAGTCCTCCCCCCAGACCTTTTTTATAAACCCGGCACGCCCCGAACCAGTTTTGTATGCCGAGTAATGGAGCACATTTTTCAAGTAATAGTCCTGATGATATTCTTCTGCAGGGTAAAAGTCCCCCGCAGGCACAATGGCTGTAACAACCGGTTGATCAAAAATGCCTGCTGCACCCAACTCCCTCTTTGATTCTTCTGCTATCATCTTTTCCTTCTGGTCAGCATAAAAAATTGCCGTGCGGTAGTGGCTCCCTCGATCGGCAAACTGACCACCGTCATCTGTCGGATCAATCTGCCGCCAGAAAGTATCAAGCAATTCTTTATAGGTGATTTTCTCAGGATCGTACACCACCTGGACAGATTCAATGTGAGATGTCCTGCCACTTGATACCTGTTCATACGTGGGATTGACCTCCTCTCCACCGGCATACCCTGCAGTAACATCAACAACTCCTTCAAGTTGCTCAAAAGGTGGTTCCATACACCAGAAACACCCACCACCAAAGACAGCAACACTCTGTCCGTTTATTAATACCCTGTCGCCGGCAAACGCCGATAAGGCTAACAGCAATAGCGCACATGATATAATCAGATAGTGCATATATTTCTCCTTAGTTAACAAGAATTCTCAATCTCACTTAAACAGAAGATATTCACTGGACCAGGTTGATCAAGGATCAATTTAAATTATTATCGAAGAGAAACACCATTAACAAGTTAGAATATGTTAAATTAAATCTCATTTTTTTAACAAAACGGGTTAATTTTCTGTTTCATAATCGAGACTCGATTGCTATAGTGGCAACCATGAAAAAATCAAAGAATACAAAACGGACCAAATTTATCTTCGTCACCGGTGGTGTCCTCTCTTCTCTTGGAAAAGGATTGGCATCGGCCGCCATAGGAGCCCTGCTTGAAAGCCGGGGATTGACTGTCACCTTTCAAAAACTCGACCCCTATATCAATGTCGACCCTGGAACTATGAACCCCTTTCAGCATGGTGAGGTTTATGTGACAGACGATGGTGCCGAAACCGATCTTGATATGGGCCATTACGAGCGCTATACCAATGCTGTTATGGCCCAGAAAAACAATTACACCTCCGGCCGTATTTATTACTCGGTAATTATGAAGGAGAGACGGGGAGAATACCTGGGTGGAACGGTACAGGTTATTCCTCACATAACCGATGAAATAAAAACCGCAGTACTGCAGCTTGATGGCAGTGTTGATGTTGCCATCATCGAAATTGGCGGTACGGTTGGGGATATCGAGGGTTTGCCTTTTATTGAAGCTATTCGCCAGCTACGGGGAGACCTGGGAAAAGAGTACTCACTGTTTGTCCACCTTACTCTGGTTCCTTACATAAAAACTGCTGGAGAGGTAAAAACCAAACCGACCCAGCACTCCGTCAGGGAGTTAAGAGCCGACGGAATTCAACCTGATATTCTGGTCTGCCGAACTGAAATCCCCCTTGAAGATAGCCTTAAAAAGAAAATTTCTCTGTTTTGTAATGTCCCTCCGGATGCCGTTATTACAGCAATTGATGTAGATACTATTTATGAATTACCACTTCATCTACACAGGGAAGGGCTGGACAGTAAAATTCTTGAGCTACTCAATATATGGACAGGACGACCCAATATCAAACCGTGGGAAGACCTCGTTCATAATATCCAGAATCCCACAAGCGATGTGACCATTGCCATTACGGGGAAGTATGTCGATCTCACCGAATCGTATAAAAGCCTGCACGAAGCACTGGTTCACGGTGGACTTGCCAACGGAACCAAAGTTAACCTGGTATACATCAGGGCCGAAGATCTTGAGTCCCAGGAGGCATCAAGTCTTTTGGAGGGATGCGATGGGATCCTGGTTCCCGGTGGTTTCGGAGTAAGAGGAATTGAGGGCAAAATAAAAGCAATCAACTATGCCCGGAAGAACAAAATACCTTTTTTTGGCATCTGCCTGGGCATGCAGCTTGCAGTTGTTGAGTTTGCCAGAAATGAGCTTGGGCTTGCACAAGCAAATTCCGTAGAGATGAATGAAAAAACATCTGACCCTGTCATTTATCTTATTAAAGAATGGTTTGACTACAGGACAAACCAGATGCAGATTCGTGATGAAAACTCAGACCTCGGCGGTACCCTGCGTCTTGGAGCCTACCCATGTGTGCTGAAAGAAGACACCAATAGTTTCCGGGCGTACGGAGAGGAACAGATTTCTGAACGCCATCGTCACCGGTATGAATTTAATAACGATTACCGCCAGCAATTCGAGGAAAATGGTCTCGTAGTTTCCGGGGCTTCTCCGGACAACAACCTGGTTGAAATTATAGAGATTAAAGACCACCCATGGTTCCTCGGCTGCCAATTCCACCCGGAGTTCAAATCTAAACCGATGAAACCCCATCCACTTTTCAGGGATTTTATCAGCGCAGCACTCAAGCAGAAGAAAAACGGATAAAAAGGTAACTATGGTGCCGAAAATTTCAGTTTCCATCGACGCCCCTTCTGGTCCCCCCATCGTTGTCGGCAGCGACCAGCCGCTCCTTCTTATTGGTGGTCCCTGCGCCCTCGAATCTGAAGATCTGGCCCGAGAAGTCGCTGAAACAATGATGGAAATATGTGCTCGACTCGGAATCTCCTATGTTTTCAAAGCCTCATTCGATAAAGCCAACCGAACATCTCTCTCCTCCTACCGTGGTCCCGGGCTTGAGAAAGGACTTTTAACTCTTGCCAAACTCCGGAAAGAACTGCAGCTGCCAGTCATCTCGGACATACATGACGTAAGCCAGGTGGAGGCAGCAGCAGAGGTCCTCGACATTATCCAGATCCCTGCATTTCTCTGTCGCCAGACAGACCTCCTTACAGCAGCTACTCTCACTGGAAAAACGATTAGTGTGAAAAAGGGCCAGTTTGTCTCTCCCTGGGATATGAAAAACGTTGTGGATAAAATGCGAGGGGTTGGGGGAGGGAAAATAATGCTGGTGGAACGTGGTGCAAGCTTTGGCTACAATAATCTTGTTGTGGACATACGTTCTCTGCCCATTATGCGATCCCTCGGTTGTCCCGTTATTTTCGATGCCACTCACTCCGTCCAGCTCCCGGGAGGATCCGGTGGAGTTTCCGGAGGGCAGCGTGAATTTATTGAACCTCTTACCAGGGCTGCTACAGCTGCCGGAATTGACGGCCTGTTCATGGAAATCCACCCTGATCCAGACAAAGCCCTGTGTGATGGCCCTAATTCCATCCCCCTTTGCGATATTGAGCGATTACTGGAAAAGATCATCCGCATTCGTAAAGCCGCCGCTTGATTATGTCTACCTCTCAAGGGTTATCCCCGAACCGACAGACAGCCCGGGCTCGATCAAAAAAAATCAGACTCCTTCTCCTTGATGTTGATGGAGTTCTCACCGACGGAACCCTCACTTATGGTGGCAGCAATGATGAGAGCAAATCATTTAACACCCAGGATGGATTCGGCATTCGTCTTCTTCAGGAGGTGGGAATTGGCGTAGGTGTGATAACTGCCAGAAAATCTGCCTTGGTGCAACGACGCGCAGAAGAACTTAAAATGGGCTATATCTATCAGGGTATTGCCGACAAAATGACTGCTTTCAACGAAATTACGAAAATTTCCGGTTTGAAGCCCTTTGAAATCGCCTACATGGGAGATGACTGGCTCGACCTCAGAATTCTGCAGCGAGTTGGTCTGGCTGTCTCTCCCGCTAATGGAGTCCCCGAGGTCAAAGAAACAGTCCATTACATTACAGAACATTCTGGAGGTCATGGTGCCGTGCGGGATTGCTGCAACTTTATCATGGAGGCACAAAACCTGCTTACGGAACTTTTACAAAAATACACGATCAGATGAAACTGCACCGCAACACTGTCTGGCTCCTACCACTTATTCTGATCCTTACCTTTCCCCTCTGGCGCATCCCGGTCAGTTCTTTCCTCATCCCGGACAAAGGTATTGACCACCACCCCACACCTCCTGGCAATAATAGTCGTAATTTCAATATGGAAACTGTCAAAATCCTGCAAAATCAGAGAGGAAAAAAGACTGCACTTATTCGTGCCCAATCTGCTCGTACCGATGATAACCCGGATATCTTTATCCTCGAAACAGTGGATGCTGACATATTTGATGAAGCTGGTAATATCACTCACATTGTTTCGAAAACGGGAAAATATAATGTTGCCACCAAGATTTTGACGCTTATTGATGACGTCATTGTAAACAAAATACACGACAAACAGCTTCTTTACACCGATCTGCTCTACTACAACAGTGTCAAGCGTACTGTAAACTGTCCTGGAAAAACACGGTTGATAGGGGAAAATGTAGAGGTCAACGGCGGAAGCCTGGATTACTCCATAAATACGTCCAGATATGACATTGGCGGCAGGGTCTACGTGGTGCTTGAAGGGTTCACTGTACCTTCCAGCACTCCAGCACCTCAAACTGTCTTCCCTTGACCTGCCATCGTATATTTATATCCCAGAGCATCATTCCAAATTCACTCCTGCCCTCTTTCTGGCTTGCCGGTCGGGGGTCCTGCATAAGAACCTCCTCAGTAAGCAACCGTATTTTTCTCCCTGTTTTCTGTTCATAAGTGATACAGAACAGAGTTGCCTCTTTGCTGAATACAACTTCTATCTCCGGCCTGTCCCTCTCTACATACCTTGCATACCCCTCTGTTGCCGTCCCAACACAATCACTGTATGGAATATAGGGTTTTATGTCCAGAACCTGTGTCTGGTCCAAAAAATCAATCCCGGCAAGACTAAGGACATATGTCTTTTTTTCCCTTTTTATATCGATCAGCTTTACAGCAGAAATACCCATATGGTTAGGTCTGTGGGGACTGCGGGTGGCGAAAACGCCTACTCGCTTTTTCCCCCCCAGCCAGGGAGGACGAACCGTGGGTTTCCACCCCTCCTCCACAGCCTGGTGAAAAAGAAAATGAACCCAGATATGTGAAAAACTATCCAGCTCACGAACCATCTCCTCCCTGTTAAACGGTGGCAGCAACTCAAGAAATGCCGTAGCGGATTTCACCATACCCGACTGACGGGGTATACCAAATTTTTCCGTAAAACAAGAGTGGATTACTCCTATTGGCCTTATAGATATACTCTTCATCACTTTTTTTCCTTCTGTCATATTTCAAAGCCATCCATCCTGGAAGTTCTATACTCCCACCACCCCAGTAACACAAATATAAAATTTATGTTACCATTACGTTGACAAGAGGCATGTATTTCTGTTAAGGTAACACAATTTCAATGTTCGTAACACTGCTAAACAAAACCACTGTTTCACGTTCAATAAAGGGAAGTTTTATCTATGCATATCTCGGAAGGGGTGTTAAGCCCGTCACTGCTCGCTGCAGGGGGTGTCCTGACGTTTGTGGGAACGGCCATAGGCTTGAAAAAACTTGATTACGACAGGGTGATGAACGCCAGTCTTCTCACCGCCACTTTTTTTGTCGCCTCGCTTATTCACGTTCCTCTCGGACCGGGAAGTATCCATCTGATCATGGGTGGTCTTATGGGAATACTTCTAGGCTGGATCAGTTTTCCGGTAATACTGGTGGCTCTCTTTCTGCAGATGGTTTTCTTTCAATATGGAGGACTGATCGTACTTGGTGTCAATACCACAATAATGGCCCTTCCCGCGGTTATCTGTTTTTATCTCTTTCGGCCCTGGTTTATGCAGGAAGGAAAAAAGAGACAGATTGCAGCTTTTTCCTGTGGTTTTTTTTCCGTCCTCCTGTCGTCCTTGCTCATGGCTCTCGCTCTTTTCTCTACGGACAGGGGTTTTTTTCAGGCATCCCTGCTTATCATTGCAGCTCAAATCCCCCTTATGTTTATAGAAGGAATCATAACCATGTTTACCGTAACTTTTCTGGCTAAAGTTCAGCCCGAGTTTTTACAGATAAGGGAACTATGAAATCCTCGTTTTTAATCAAATTCATCCTACCGATCCTCCTGGTTTGTCTCTACTGTCCTTTCAGTCAGGCTCATAAAATTCGTATATTTGCCTGGGAGGAGGATGGAATCATAAAAACTGAAACACAGTTCAGTGGTGGGAGAGTTGCAAAAAATGCTGCAATCACAGTAAACAACGGGAATAATAAGGAATTGCTCTCCGGGGCAACAGACGACCAGGGGATTTTCAACTTCACCATCCCCCAGGCGGCAAAAGAAAACCGTTTTGATCTTAATATTGTTGTGAACAGCGGAGACGGTCACAAGAACAGCTGGCATCTCAGTGCGGCAGACTACCTTCAGGGAAAAGACTTGCCACCACCACAAAAAACGACAAATGAGCGCAACTCTCCAGTATGTGTTGTGGATGAAGAACAACTCACCCGGATCATCCAATCCACACTGGAAAAACAACTCGCACCAGTAAAAAGATCCCTTGCTGAACAGCAGGATAAAAAACCATCGATCCAGGATATCCTTGGCGGTCTTGGCTACATTATTGGGCTGGCCGGGATAACAGCATACTTCAAGTCAAAGAATATAAACTCTTAAGCAGGGCACAACAATGAACAGTAAAACAAAATTATTCCTCACCATCACTGCACTTATTACTCTTTCAGCCCAAAACTGCCTGGCACACTTTGGTATGGTTATACCTGATCAAAATAGTATCACCCAGGAAAAAAAGAGTACCCGGTTCATCCTGGCATTTGCTCACCCTTTCGAAAATATTGGTATGGAGCTGACGAAACCAAAAACATTCTCGGTCACCACCCACGGAAAGACTACAGACCTCACAGAGACCCTGAACACCACAACCTTCATGAAGCACAGTTCGTGGACAACCAGCTTCTCCTTTAAAAAACCAGGAGTGTACCAGTTTGCAATGACTCCAACTCCCTATTGGGAACCCGCAGAAGATGTCAGCATCATTCACTATACTAAAACAATTATTGGAGCCTATGGAGAGGATGAGGGGTGGGACACACCCTTAAACCTGCCAACAGAGATCGTTCCACTGCTGCGTCCCTTTGGTAATTACGCAGGGAACAGTTTTACAGGGCAAGTCCTCCTGAAAGGGAAACCTGCCGCCGGAGCGGAGGTGGAAGTTGAGTTTTACGACGAAGGCAACAAACTGCAGGCTCCGAGCGACTACCATATCACCCAGGTAGTGAAAAGTGATGAAAACGGTGTTTTCAACTTCACCTGCCCACGCTCGGGGTGGTGGGGATTTGCCGCTCTGAATGAAGCCGATTACACAATCAAGGATCCGGATGGCCAGGAAAAGGGCGTGGAAATTGGCGCTGTCCTCTGGATATATTTAGATCAGTTCCCGGAGAGCGGGAAGTAGCCGGTGATGGATGAACGCTTTGCCCAGGGAGACTCACTCCTGCACAGAAGGGATCCAAAAGCCAAAATAATAGCCGCTATGGCTCTGGTTTCTGTCGCCGCCGTGTCAGATAGTTTCATAGTTGCAACAACATCTCTTGTACTGGGGATGACCCTTCTGTTTCTCACAAAACTGCCCCTGCAACCGGTGTTAAAACGACTGCTTGCAATCAACAGTTTCACCCTTTTTCTCTGGCTCACCCTGCCTCTTACCTACGGTGGCAGCAAGTTCGTCGCGATAGGGCCCCTTCCCGTTTCCATTGAAGGCCTTCATATTGCAGCCCTGATAACGCTGAAAACTAATGCTATCGTCCTCACCATAATCGCCCTGCTCGGTACCTCAAAGATAGCCAACCTCGGCCACGCTCTGGAAACGTTACATTTCCCGGAAAAACTCTGTTTTATCCTTCTCTTTTCATACCGGTACGTTTTCATTATTTACCAGGAATACAGGCGACTGGTAAGGGCCGCACAAATGCGCTGTTTTGTTCCAACCACCACGATCCATACCTACCGTACCTTTGGCTACCTCTTTGGTATGACCCTTGTGCAGAGCTGGAACAGAGCAACCCGGGTTCACCGGGCCATGATTCTTCGAGGTTTCGACGGTCACCTTATCCCACTGTCACAGAGCAGATACACCACGAAAGACACCGTTTTTCTCTCAACCATGCTCTCCCTCACAGCCATCCTGGCCTTACTTAACTTTCTGTAACCAGATCCGGGGTTCGGTTTCCTCTTGCCTTACCCGTAAATATCGTGTAGCTCTCAACCATGCCCAAAACACCACTCATAGAATTACGGAATATCAGTTACACTTACGCCTACAATACCAGTCCCGTATTACAAAATTTGAATTTTTCCGTGTCAGAAAAGCAGATTGGAATTATCGGCTCAAACGGTTGTGGTAAAACTACCTTTTTTCAAATTATTGTAGGGTTACTGGCTCCGGATAAGGGCGAACTCCTCTTCCAGGGAAAGAGTGTAAAAAACAAAGCCGACCTGCGTAATCTGCGTAAAGAAGTTGGTTTTCTTTTCCAAAGTTCCGACGACCAGCTATTTTCACCGACGGTAATAGAGGACGTTGCCTTCGGACCACTCAATCTTGGATTTTCACCTGTTGAAGCAAAACGAATTGCTGTTGAAACATTAGCTGAACTAGGTCTCTCTGGTTTTGAAGACCGAATAACCCACAGACTCTCAGGTGGTGAAAAAAAACTAGTTGCCCTGGCAACAATTCTGGCCATGAAGCCCAAACTACTGCTCCTCGACGAACCGACAAACAACCTCGACCCCAGAACGCGAAAATGCCTTATCGATATCCTACAGGGGCTGAACCTCTATCAGATCATTATCTCCCATGATTGGGATTTTCTCAACCAGACAAACTCAACCCTCTACCAGATTGAACATGGACATATCCACAGATGCGAAGAGGATCACATTCATGTTCATAGCCACATCCACAGGGCAGGGGATCACCCACACCGTCACGACTGACACCTTGAAAGAAATTGCCTGTTTTATATCCCCCCACGGTTTCGGTCATGCGACACGAACCATTGCGATCCTCGAAGCATTGCAAAAACGAATATCAAGGCTCCATCCACATATATTCACAACCGTCCCGCAATCTCTCTTTTCTGAGACACTCGATCTCTTTACCTACCATCCTGTGCAAACAGACATCGGCTTGGAACAAAAAAGTGCAATGGAGATCGACATAGACGCAACAGCGATTAATCTCGGTAACTTAATACCATTTAGTGATAGTCTGATAACAAAGCTGGCATCACTCTGCTCAACCTGTTCCGTTATACTCTGTGACATTGCCCCTCTGGGGGTTGCCGTTGCACGCGAGGTGGGTATTCCCTCAATACTGGTTGAAAACTTCACCTGGGACTGGATTTATAAGCCACATCCGGAGTTGATTTTTTTTGCAGAACAACTGCAGCAGGAATTCAACAGGGCCACCTACCGCATACAGACAGAACCTCTTTGTCAACATAAACCACACAGTCTTCTCTGTGGCCCGATTTTCAGAAATTTCCGTAAAGACAAAAAAACTGTCCAAAAAGAACTCGGCGCGGCCTCAAGAAAAGTAGTTGTAATTACCACGGGAGGAATAAATCAGGAGTTACCCATCTGGGATGAAATGTCCAGGATGTCAGATTTTTTCTTTGTTATTTTGGGGCAACAGCAAGGAGGCAAAGTAGGAGAAAATATCCTCTTGCTGGAAAGACAAACTCCTTTTTATCACCCAGATCTGATTAACTGTGCAGATCTGGTTATATGCAAAGCTGGATACTCTACAATTGCAGAATGTTTCCAGGCGGGAGTACGTATCATGACCATTGGTAGAGAAGATTTTGCGGAATCAAAAATATTGATCGATTTTATACAAAAACACATGTCTGGAATCTCAATCCGTCAAAGCGATTTTTTCAGTGGTGAATGGTTACAAAGAATAAGCGAAGTTCTTACCCTGCCTCAAGTCTCCCCCGCCGGAGAAAATGGTGCTGACCGGGTTGCATCCTGGATGATAGATCTCCACAAAATCCT
>JAOZLO010000001.1:0-26779 GCA_029934775.1 Desulfocapsaceae bacterium | reverse complement strand
GACTTAACCACCAACCATTCATCCCCCTCGTGGTCAAAATCGGCTATTTTTTCTATATCCATTTTCAGGTACCTGCCCCTCCCCTCTACCGCAACGCGACCATCACCAAGCAAGATCTCCCCTGTGCCGGTGAATGAACGCCTTCCTTCTTTTTCTATTCGAGCCACAACCCTGATCTCACCCCCAACAGGTACCGGTTTTCTCAATTTCATAGAAAAGTCTACCGTTACACCCCAGATTTTCGCTGAATGGGTCTGCATAATTGCGCGACCAATCGTTTCATCAAGAATGGTCGCCGCAATACCGCCATGCAGACGACCTGGGTACCCCTGATGCTCCTCTGCTGCTGTAAAAATTGCCATGAGTTGACCGTCCTCCAACTCATAAAACCGGCTCTTTAAACCAAATTCGTTTTCCAATCCGCACACAAAACACATCTTGGAGTTGGGTTGTTTTTGTAATACCTTCAAGCGCATACATTTCTCCTGGATAATAAAAAAAGAGACCACGCCATCATCTTTGGCAGTGAGGAACCTGGAGAACCGGTGGCCCCTTCACGAGCATTTCAGCTATTGTCATCTTCACTTTAGGCATCAGGCTACGACGATTGTCAAGAAGTTCATCTTCAAGCCAGACCAGTTTTTGCAATAATGGAGTTCTTTCAACATAAGGAGGTTGCACGTCTCCATACCTCTTCTGCACCAGTTCCTGGCAGTGGAAACATCCCGGAAAATGCAATTGCTGACCATCGGGCCGTGTTAACCCTGCAGGAACGCCATGGGTACGACAGACAAGCAGACGGTACTTATAAAGAATACACAATCCCTCCTCATTTACAGGACACATCACCTGGGGGCGCTCACCCAACTCTTTTGCCACACCACATTGTTCGATATAATTCTCAGACTTTTGAAGAATTTCTCTCTGTTTTGCAAATTCCAGCCTACTGAAACCAAGCCAGAGAAATGCCCACTCTGCATAGGTATGATGGAGAAAATATGAATCACAGCAGTTATCTGGGCAGTCGACGCAGGAAAAATTTAATTTCCCGGCAACTTCTTCGTAGACCTGTTCGAGTTTTTCGTAGATGTTCTGCAATTGTCTGAGCTGTTCTTCGGCCAGGACAACCTCCCTCATCTGTCTTCCTCCCCAAAGCTCAGCACTCGGTACACCTTGATCTCCAACCGCCCTTCCAGCCAGGCCTTCTCATCCAGCCCGGCTTTTCGGCAGAGTTGCCCCAAAAACAGCTCCGCTGACGGTAATTGCTCCCACACCTGAGGAAGAAAAGTAGCACCACGACGACCATCACTTAAAATCACACCGTCAACTCCCGGCTGTAGTTTTTTCAATAAATCATCAGAATCCGAGTACTCAAGTAAAGAGGAAGGAGAAAGAATTGAGATATCTATCTCAATCTTTTCAAACTCGCGAAGGTCCAGAGGAGAGAAGCGATGATCCTTAAACGCGGCACTGAACGCATTGCCACTCACACTCTTCCACAGGGAGGCAACCGGCTCCAGATGACCAATGCACCCCCTTAATCCGCCAGATATTTTCAAAGTTACAAAGGTTGCCATTTTTTCATGAAAAACAGCCTCCTTCGGTATCTCTGGAAGATCACCGCCACCCTTGAGATGGCAGCCGATAGTTTTCCTGGCCAACTCCAGCAAAATTTTTCCTCGAGTATCACCTAGTTCATCTTGCATCTATCCTGTCCCCCAGGCAACCCCGAGCATCATGCAGTTTATTCCACTGCCAATTCCAAGCAGCGCTCCCTTCTTTCCAGGTTGAAAGACACCCTGTTCAATGGCCATGGCCATGGTAATAGGAGCCGATACTGAACCCACATTTCCCAGAGTTGCCAGGGTTGCAAAGTTCTTTTCCGGTAACAGGCCCAACTGTTCAAAAAGTAGCTTTGCGTGGGCAGAGCCCACCTGATGGCAAAAAAAATGGTCGACATCCTTCCCTTGCCAACCGGGTTTTTCTGAAAATTCTCTCCAGGTCAAAAGTGCCGTTTCAACCCCCCGGTACAAAAGTTCCTCAGAATTTGTGGCCATCAAAGTAGTTTTCTGGCCACTCTGGCCACCGTGGCAAAGGTCAGAATGGATGGTGTTTGCCTTCCACGCCCCACAAACCAGCAGAGGTTTCTCTTCATTTTCCTTTGCCCGTCTCATAAATAAACCCATAGACCCTGAACCTATTGTTAAAGAGGCAAAGGCGGGCTTTATACTCTTCCTGGTAAACGTCTTATCCTCAAGCAAAGAGAGTAACGTTGACTCCAGCAGTTCCTCGGCAGTTTCGCCGGAAACAATCAGCCCGTTTTTCACCTGCCCCAACTCAATCATATTGGCCAGCATCACCATTCCATCAAGAAAACCGAGACATGCGTTTGATATGTCAAAAATAAGACACGACGAAGACAGGCCAAGGTTGTTATGTACAAAAGAAGCTGTTGCTGGTTCCATCATGTCCCGTGAAACTGACGTGAAAATGAGGCATTCAATAGTTTGCGGGTCTATCCCTCCCCTGGCGAAAACCTCTCTGCCGGCAAAAGTCGCAGCTTCACTGGGCCTGGTACCTTCCGGCCATAGCCGCCGCTCTCTGATCCCGGTCATCAGTTCAAGTCTGCCGGAAGGGAGATGCAGTCTCTCATACAGTGGAGACAACCGCTCCTCTATCTCGCTTGACGTTACAATTCTCGGGGGTAACTGGTATCCAAAGGTATCCAGACAAACATGGGAATAATGTATCATTGAAAATAAAAAATTTATTGTTTTGTGTTGTTAGTGTCTGATCGAAAAGTAAAAATAGTCTTTTTTCAAACAGTCCACCTTCTTTTTCAAAAGAGTACTCCAACGGCAGGTCATCAGTACAACAGTATCCTTTCCGGTTTCACAATAGAGTAAATGAGTTGTTTTCCAGGCGGACACTACTGAATCAACGTAAGTTCAGCTCTCATTTTACCTTGCGTCAGGGGCCCGCTTATATATCGGTCAACCCCGAACTCGAACCATTTTTTATCATTTATGTCGCCACCAACACCTATGATCGTGGCCCGTTGGCCTGAGTATTCTTCCAACTGCCTGATAATCTTCACAGCATCCATGTTTTTCAGCTCAGGGGAGGCCAGATCGAAAACTATGAGGTCAAAATGGGACAGAGATGCTTCGTACATAGCCGTCCGCTTTGTTTCTGCAATGGTAACCTGCCACCTGGATTCTACCAGAGTACGAACAATAATCTGCTGATTATCCGCATCACTCACCACGACAAGAGCTTTACTGGTAATATACTTACTCAACATATCAACAAGGTTCTCTCTGTTCACGGGTTTTGACAAATAATCATCCATTCCTGCCTGTAAACATTTTTCCCTGTCACCGGGCATAGCCATTGCGGTTAAAGCTATAACAGGAAGGTGACCACCTCTTTTTTTCTCAATTTTTCTTATTTTTCTTGTGGCCTCTAAACCATCAATCTCTCCAAGTTGAACGTCCATCAGCAGAACATCATACTCCCCGCTCCCCCCTTTTTCTATTGCCTTTTCACCATTCTCAACACAAGTGACCTCCACACCAAACTGCTGTAATATTGCCTGAGTGAGAACTCTGTTGATATACTCGTCTTCAGCCAGAAGCACCCTTGCCCCCTTGAGCACATAACTGTCTGTTTTTTCAATAGCTTCAAAAGCAATAGCCCCCTGTTCTTCAACAGTACGGTAATCACTTACTTCCCGCACAGGGATAATAAACCAGAAGGTGGAACCTGACGAACTACTCTCAAAACCAACATCACCCCCCATTATCTCAACAAGCTGAGAGACCACGGTTAAACCCAGACCCGTTGCTCCCAAGATTAGAGGATGGGGTGCCCGTCGTCGTGTTTTTTGTTTAAAATAATGGGCAATCAATTCTTTGTGGTGTTGAGATATACCACAACCGGTATCAGATATTATAAACTTGAGCCGTAAGTTATTGTTGTTATCATAACCGTCATTTTCAATTTTTATTGTAACCGATCCCTCTGTTGTAAATTTGATACCATTACTCACCAGGTTGCCTACAACCTGAATCAACCTCTCCGAGTCTCCGTGGATATGCTCCGGAACATTAGGGGCTATATGACAGGAGAGTTCAAGGTTTTTCCTCTGAGCGGTTAACTGCAGCAGATAGAGATCGTGATCCAGACTCTCTTTCAATTCAAAGTCCTCTTTTTCCAAATCGAGCTGCCCTGACTCAATTTTGGAATAATCGAGAACCTGGTTTACCACACTCAACAGTCGGTCCACAGATGAGTTCACCATTTCCAGATATTGTCTCTGTTCTTTTGCCAGATCTGTCTCCAGAACAACGCTCGTCATCCCCACAATACCATTCATTGAAGATCGTATTTCGTGACTTACATCCTCAAGAAAGGTGCTCTTTACACGACTGGAATGATCAGTATCAAGAGAACACTCCTCCCGCACTTTACTCTCCCTGACCAGACGCGCTTTCATTGCAGCCATGAAAACTCTTTTCTTTAATATCGTGGTCGTTTTCTTCTCACGGGCAACCTGATTTTTGAGATCCTCAATCTGTTGCAGCAGTTTTTCAGTTTCTCTCACTCCCCTCTCCTCCCCCGTCAACCTTCTTTTTCTTTATTTCCAAGCACATGTGGATTTTCTTGCTTCTGGAAAAATCAAAGGGTATTGTTTTCTTGCTGATATCCTCCAGGTCAAAAATATCTTTCAACCGGATATCCAATGCAAACCTCTTGTAGTTTGTCGAAAAAAACAGTACGCCGAACCGGTCCAGTCGAGACATTGCAAGTTTGATAAGATCGAAATGATCTCTCTGAATATCAAAAATACGTTTCTCTTTTTTAGTATTTGAAAACGTTGGTGGATCTACAAAAATCATATCAAAAGTCCCCTTACAGTCCCGTAGCCACTCCACACAATCACCCTGCACAACTGAGTGTTTCTCAACACTCAGACCATTCAGCGTCATGTTCATTTTTGTCCACTTCGTATAGGTGGCAGAAAGATCAACCGTTGTAGTACTTGCCGCACCTGCCACAGCGGCATGAATAGTTGCACTGCCGGTATAGGCAAACAGATTAAGGAATCTCTTTCCTTTTGCCTGTTGAAAAATTTTTTGCCGCAGTGGACGATGATCCAGGAAAAGACCAGTATCAAGATAATCTGTGAAATTTACAAGGAAATAACAAACTCCCTCTCTCACCTCATACAGTTTTCCCCTGCTGTCTTTTTTCTGATACTGTTTTTTTCCCTTCTGCCTCTGCCGTGTTTTGAGAAAAACACGATTTGAACGTACCCCCAGAACTTCCTTCACCTGTCTTACCGCATCTTTAAGCCTCCTCTCGGCAAGCTCAGAGGCAATCGACTTTGGAGGTGCATATTCCTGAATATGCACCCATTTGTCGTAAAGATCAACACTGACATTATATTCAGGTAAGTCACTGTCATAAACTCTGAAGCAGGTGATATCTTCTCTTTCTGCCCACCGAAGATATTTTTTCAGATTCTTTTTCAGCCGGTTACCAAACTCACTCCCTTCTTCCTTTTTCACTTCAGGCAGCTCATTCCAGCGAAAAGGAAAACCGACACCACCAACGTGCCCAACCAGGAGCCTGCAGGGTATCGTCCCGTTAAAAAGCCTGTACCTCTGTTTCCAGGTTAGACTGAAACTGTCCGTAAGATCCGCGTTAGAAATAAAAACACCAATGTCCCAACCTGAAAATCTCTCCCTGCAAATACGCCCGAACGCTTTATATAAATACGACACCTGCTCTCTCTCGGAAAGCCGCTCACCATAAGGAAGGTTAGACAAGACCATGCCCTTTCCTGTAGATGGCTGGAGGGTCGTGAGTTCGGCCTGTTTAACCCGAATATAGTTGCCAAAACCGGCGCGCTCAACATTGTTTCTTGCACTTCCCACTACCACTGGCTCACAATCATATCCCGTTATAACCGGCCAGTCCCCTTGCAATCCGGTTTCTGCTCTGACTGCAGCCTCATCCAGAAGATCACGCCACAAATCCTTGTCGTGCTGCAGCCACCCCATAAAACCAAAGTAATCACGGGATAAACCAGGGGCGCAGTCACCATACATCATTGCCGCCTCTATAAGTAGAGTTCCCGTACCGCACATGGGGTCTACAAGTGCCCCGGTATCACTCTTCAGCCACCCGCTCAAGGCAACAATTGCCGCGCCAAGCGTCTCCTTGAGTGGTGCCCGCGCTCCAGATACCCTGTACCCCCTGCGATGCAAACTTTCCCCTGAGAGATCCAGAAAAAGCGTTGCCTTTGCCTTATCAACATGAAGGTGTACTCTGATCCCCGGCCGTAATGTGTCAACTGAAGGACGGTCCCCTTCTTTTTCTCTAAAGTAGTCAACAATTGCATCTTTTACCCTGAGTGCGGCATAGTGACTATGGTTTATATGCCCCCCATCAGATATTGTGCAATCAACAGCAAATGTGGTTTGAAGGCCCATATGCTCCAACCAGGGTTTAGCCAGACACTCTCTGTATAACTCGTCTTCACCTGTTACCGTGAATTCATACAGGTGCAGAAGAATTCTGGAGGAAAACCGGGACCACAGGCAAGAACGGTAGGCAGAACTCAAAGTCCCCCTCCAGAAAACAACTCCCCTCCCACAGGAAATATCCTTACCCCCGAACGCCTCTATCTCATCTTCAATAAGACTCTCCAGGCCTACAGCACATGTTGCAGTCAAAGTATGATGTTCATTTTTTATGTTCATGTTGGGTATGAATAACATTTTAACAGACGCTCGTCCAGAGATGGCACTTTTCTTCCGGATTTTTCATGAAGAAAACAGGTAACTGTTCAGCTGCAATCTTGTGGTTAGCTGATTTCAGGGTACCTCCTGAACAGTTACGAAAACCGTTTTAATAACTGCCGTCCCTCCCAATGCCTGCAAATCCAAACGCTATATCACCATGGAAGTTGATCGGTAACAGGTAAATAGAACTACAATCGGTACAATTTATCCTTGACCTCTTTGTTATTACGGCTAAACTGTACAATTATTTTATTCATTATACTTTTTCATGTTGAAAAAATCGTTTTTCAAACCATTACCCTCTATAAAGAAACATGGAAGCAACATCCATGGCTTTGGAGAAACAGGAGAAATTATGAAAAAAAGGCTTTACACATCCATTGTACTCTCGTCCCTTCTCTGCTCACTTATCCTCTTTGGAAGTGGTTGCAGTAAAAAAAATGTTATTCCGCCCGGTTCAGCGGGGTCTGCCGGTAGCGCAACCTCCAGCGGAAACGATATAAACTATCCGCCCGCAGGAGGTTACTCCGAAGGAACCCTCTCCGCAGAAGGAAACCTTGATGACACAGTTGGCAGCGGGATGGCCGGTGGAGACACAACCGGATTCGATAGCCAGACAGATGAGTACAAACAGGTCCACGGGAGATCCTCTGAGGCCCTCTACCCGATCTACTTTGAATTCGACCAGGCAGGGATCACAAGCGATATGGCTGACGTAATGGTCCGTAACGCCGAGTACCTCAACTCTGCGCCGGGTGCAACATTGATCGTACAGGGTAATTGTGATGAGAGAGGGACAAACGAATACAACCTCGCCCTCGGTGAAAGAAGGTCAATAAATGGTCGCCAGTTTCTTATTGAACTCGGTATAGCACCTTCGAGAATCTCAACTCTATCATATGGCGAAGAAAGGCCTCTGTTTCCAGAACAGGACGAAACGGCCTACAGCCAGAACAGGCGTGCGGACTTCGTTCTACAGTAAGAAAACACCTTTTTCCCTGCCTCCACTGAGGGGTCAGGGAGAAAGGCATGGCTGACCGGCTTCCCCCTCCGATACTTTCTGCAGAATCCTTATAACAACTTCTTCAAGTGTAATATTTGTACTGTCTATTTTTACAGCGTTCTCGGCTTGCCTGAGCGGGGCTATGTCTCTTTCGCGATCATTTTTATCCCGCTCAAGGGTTATAGCTAAAATTTCCTCTTCATCCACTTCGACACCTCTTTCCCGCATCTGTATAACACGCCTGCGGGCTCTTTCCCTGGGATCTGCATCAAGAAAGAACTTGTGTCTTGCCCCGGGAAAAACAACCGTGCCAATATCCCTGCCCTCGGCCACAACCCCCCCCCTGGATCCTAGAAATCGCTGCATTTCAGTTAACTTCTCTCTTATTACCGGGATAGCAGAAACACGCGAGGCTACCATGGCCGCCTCTGGATTTCGAATAATATCACTTACATCCTCACCATTAATGATAACTCCGACATCACTAATCTCAGTTACTGCCGGTAACAGTTCCAGCCTCAAGCCAGCTAAACTCAGGGAGAGAGCATCAAAGTTGTGTATGTCAACCCCGATCCTGTCCAGATAAAACCCAACTGCACGGTACATAGCCCCAGTGTCGAGGTAGGTGTACCCCATTTTTTTCGCAACCCTCCTGCTCACCGTTGATTTTCCGACCCCGGAAGGGCCGTCAATGGTTATGATGTTTTGTTTTTTAGACATATCCGAGACCATCCAGGCAGTTTTTCAAAGCATCTAAAAATCTGCTGTTCTCCTCTTTCGTTCCAACGGTAACCCGGATAAAAGTAGGAAAACCATAACTGCTCATGGAGCGAATAATAACCCCCTTGTGGAGCATTTTCTGATACAAAAGATCCGCATCGCCCTTGACATCAATGAGAAAATAATTCGTTTGAGAGGGATAACTGATACAACCAATTTTTCCGACCTCCCCAGAAAGGAAATCCAGCCCACTTCTGGTGTAACTCAATGTCTGCATGTAAAAATCCTCATCTGCAAGAGCAGCAAGAGCCCCAGCCTGAGCCATTCTATTAATATTAAAAGGCTGCCGGACCTTGTGCAGACAAGAGGCGACCTCTTTGGTCATAATGCCATAGCCAACCCTCAGACCGGAAAGACCATATGCTTTTGAGAATGTTCTCAGTAAAACAATCGGACAACATCCACTGCGATTACGTATTAAAGAGCAGGGGTCAACCTGGAAATCCTTATCGATATAGTCCACATAGGCCTCATCCAGAACAACAATAACTGATTCGGGGACTCTCTTTAGAAAAACATTAAGATCTGCCGCTTCAATTATCGTTCCTGTCGGGTTATTCGGGTTATCGATAAAAATAAGTCGGGTTTTTTTTGAGATGGTTTTATAAATAACATCCAGGTCATGTCTCAAACCAGACAACGGAACCACACGATTGGTCCCTCCACGAACCTGAACGAACTTCTGATACATCAAAAAAGAAGGGTGACTTGTAACAACCTCATCCCCTTCCCTCACAAACGCTTTCACCAGAAATTCAATAACCTCATTAGAGCCATTCCCTAAAACCAGTTCCGCTGGATCAACTCCAGTTTTTTCAGCAATCGCCTTGGTGAGATAATAACACGACCCGTCGGGATATCTGTTCAGGTTGACGATCTCCTCGCGTAAAGCCGCCCTTACGGCCGGTGAAGGCCCCCAGGGGTTTTCGTTTGAGGCAAGTTTTATGGAACCACTTATACCGTACTCACGCTCTAGTTCGTCGATTGGTTTTCCTGGCGGATATGGTGTAATAGCTGCAATGTTATCAGGGATATCAAGTTTCAACGGAACCTCGTGTTCACTCTTATTAATAGACAGGCGAAGTACGCCGAGTGTCAAATATCCAGTTCCACTTTTCCCAGGTTAATTTCCTGTTCAAGGTGAAACGCCGTCTGGATGAGTTTTTCTTCCCTGAAGTGATTGCCTTGAAGCTGAATTCCTACCGGCAAACCGTCTCTTGTGAATCCTCCGGGAACAGACATCCCCGGGATACCTGCAAGATTTGCCGAAATAGTCAGTATATCAGATAAGTACATCGCCAGAGGGTCAGCACTTTTTTCACCTATTCTCCATGCTGGTGTCGGAGTTACAGGAGAGACAAGAATATCACATTTTTCAAATGCTTCTTTATAGTCGCCAAGAATAAGGGTTCTTACCTGGGATGCTTTTTTATAGTAAGCATCGTAATAACCCGAAGAAAGAGCGTAAGTGCCAATAAGAATACGTCGTTTCACCTCTGCACCAAACCCTTTGGAGCGGGTCTGTTTGTACATGTCGATCAAAGAATCAGCCTGCAGGTCCCTGTATCCATACAAAGCGCCATCATATCGGGCAAGGTTCGAGCTTGCTTCGGAAGAGGCAATAATATAGTACACAGCGACGCAGTACTCGGTATGAGGAAGAGATATGGTTACAATTTCTGCTCCCCCCTCCCTGAGTACTTCTATTCCATTTTGGACAACTTGCTCTACTTCCTGATCCAACCCTCTGTCGAAATATTCATCGGGTATTCCCACCCGTATACCGTCAAGCCCCTTTTTTAGGGATAAGGTGAAATCCGGTGTAGACTTCTGCACAGACGTTGAGTCTTTTCCATCATATCCGGAAACAACGTTCATCAGTATGGCGCAATCCGTTACATCACGGGAAAGAGGTCCGACCTGATCTAGAGAAGAGGCGAAGGCTGTTAGACCATAGCGGGAAACCCTGCCATAAGTCGGCTTCATTCCCACAACTCCACAAAGAGACGCAGGCTGCCTGACAGATCCGCCGGTGTCCGACCCAAGAGACCCGAGACACTCCAGTGACGCCACGGAAACTGCTGAACCACCGGATGACCCACCGGCAATATGTCCTTTCCGGTAAGGGTTCTGCGGAATACCGAAAACACACGTCTCCGATGTGGACCCCATGGCAAACTCATCCATAGCCACCTTTCCAAGAATAACGCCATCCTCTTTCTTAATTTTTTCAACAACTGTCGCGTCGTAAGGAGGAATGTAGTTCTCCAGCACCTTTGAGCCACAGGTTGTCTTTAAATTTTTTGTACAGAGGAGATCCTTTACAGAAAGAGGAATACCACACAGCGAACCCCCTCTTCCTTCACTTCGTTTTTTATCTGCTCTCAGGGCCTGGTTAAGTGCACCCTCACTGTCAATTCGTATAAATGCCCGTAACTTTTTGTCAACTTCCTCAATCCTTCCAAGACAACTCTCAGTCAACTCAACGGCCGTCAACTCGCCTGTTGCCATTTTCTCCATTGCCTGTGCAATGGTTAATTCATATGGTTTCATTTAAACCTCAAAAAACAGATAAAACCGGATTGTTCTTATGAACATTCTTAGTACTATACTTCCGAAACAGAAGTCATAAAAGAACAAAGAACCGGGGGGTTTGTTAAAAAATCACACAGTTACACACACCACCAAGGTACTGGCACCCACGTGTTTGGTGTCAGATGATTTTGGGAACCTGAAAGCTCTCACCATTGTGCTGAGGTGCATTTGCAAGAGACTTATCCCGAGGCAGGGACTCTGTTACTTTGTCTTCCCTGAAAGCATTGTTTACGGAAAAAACATGGGTTGTCGGTTTTATTCCGCTGGTGTCCAGCTCTCCAAGCTTGTCAATATATGACAAAATATTGTCAAGTTGTCCTCTCATTGCAACCAACTCTTCGTCGGAAAGTGTCAGTCTGGCCAGATGTGCTACGTGTTGAAGTTCTTTTTGAGTAATTTTCATCCCTGGTACCTTACTCCGGAAACCCTGTTGTAAAAACAAGAGATAAGCGCGTATCCCGACCCTGCAACCTCTTCAAGGCTACCTTGAAAAATTTATCGGAGTCAATTTAAAGATGTTTCTCTTCCATAAAGACCTTCCAGAGATTCCTCCGAAAAATCACTTGTCGCCGGTTTAAAATTAAAAATAGCTTTAGCAAAAACATCTACTGTTTCAGGATCAAACTGTGTTCCACTGCACAAGCGCAACTCATCCACAGCCTCCCCCATTGTTTTGTTTTTTCTGTAGTTTCTCTTGGAGGTCATAGCATCATAACTATCAACAACTGTAATGATTTTTGTCAAATCATCAAGCTCATCACCAGTCAACCCTGCTGGATACCCTTTTCCATCCAACCTCTCATGGTGGTGCCTTATTATGCTTTGTTCCCTTTTCATAAACCCCAGAGGATTAATTATATTTGCACCTACAGTAGGATGTTTCCTGATAAGTACCCACTCCTCAACTGTTAATTCTCCGGGTTTCTGTATGCACGACAGATCTATTACCAGTTTACCTATATCATGAAATTGAGCTGCACGCCGTAGAACAAGGACATCGGCCTCATCAAGACCCATTGCCCCCCCTAGCATAAGTGCATAATCGGTAACACGCATAGTGTGACCAGCGGTGTAATAGTCTTTCTCCTCCATGGCATTCTGTAAACTGCTCATCAACTGTACAGTCGCACTTTCAAGGCTATTACTGTATGAGAGGAGCAGCTTGTTCTGCTCACCAAGCTGTTTTGCTTTTACCTGGATATCATCCTCTAGAGCGGCCTTATAGTGTCTCTCTTTGAGTACATACGTTCTCTTTTCTATAGCCCGCCTGATTTTGACATTAAAAATATCAATATCTTCAATTGGTTTTGTGAGAAAATCATAAGCTCCAAGATTTATAGCCTTTACTGCATAGTCCATGGAGCCCGCTCCTGTAAGAAACAGAACGGGAATCTCGAGTTCCAGCCGGTTAAGCTCGCCAATTGTTTCAAAGCCATCCATACCCGGCATATTTATATCCAGAATAATCACATCGTAAGTCTCATTTACGGTTTCAATAACTTCCCTGCCATTTACAACGGTGTCTACCTGGTGTCCAAACATTTCAAGTATTTTAGACACAGCAGTACGAACCATTATATCATCATCCGCAACAAGTATTCTGGTCAGACTTTCTTTCAAAAAATATCTCCACTCGTTATTTTTACCCGGTACCTGATTTTACATTTTCCTTTATCTTTTTGCAACAGTCCTCTCGTACCCCTCTTTCCGGATCAAACATGACTTCGGTGTGGGTCGGTGAATTATACGTACTCCATACGCCATCAAAGGTAAGAGAAGAGGCCCGATTTCATCAGTTATTGAAATTGGGCCTCTTGTGCAAAACAACAGCTTTTGATTACATCGGTACTATCAGTTTATTTGTTTCTTCATTCCAACTTACAACCAGATACCAGGCTGCCATTGCAAAACCAACAATCAGCAAAGTAGGCCCATAACCAAAGATATCCGGGAGATAAACATATGACCCGAGAACTCCATCTGCCTCAAAATCATTATCTCTAAACCAGGCTGTCATTACCGAAGAAACTACAGCAAAAAATGGTACAACTATCATGAGTTTAACCTGCCCTTCTCCAACTCTCCACAATGTACCTGACCCGCAACCACCGGCAAACATAGCCCCTAGACCAAAGACAAATCCACCGACAACACCGCCCCAGCCAAAAGTACCTCTTACATAGTTAAGCGGCGCCAGAACAGCCTCCCCCTCAGCCCTCATAGGGACAGCATATTTCAACACAGCGGCACCGATTGCCACAATAACCAGCGACAACATGACAGACTTTGCCAAGGTGCAATCTCCGGTCATGTGAGGTTCACGAAACCCCTGGACCATACACCAGCGGCCACGTTGCATTGTATATCCGAGGCCTGCAGCTATAAGTATTATCCCGCTTAAAGAGGAAATATAGTCACTCTCTTCATTTGATGAATAGGAGTATGCTCCCCATATTACAACCAATATACCCACTGCTCCCATTATATATACGATCTTCAAAGGAAAGGTGATGGTTTTAGAGCCGCCATCCCCCCAGGTAATATATTCCATCTCCAGGTAAAGAAGTTTGAGACCAAGAATAACACCAAAAATGAGACCAAACCACATGGCAAACCCGTTGGCACTGAGATTTCCAATTGCATTATAGAAGCCGCCTACATTGCACCCACCTGCTAAAGTTGCACCAATTCCCATCAAAATACCAGCAATTACCGCTTTTAATATTTCACGATAGGGCGGAAATCTAAGCGCAAAATTCTTCCCCAGACAAGCAGAAATAAAAGCTCCCGCAATAAAACCTATTCCAATAACAGAGCCGGAGTTTACAAATATAGAACGAGGTGCCTCATCGTAATACCCAAAAACGCCCCAGTCAGTTCCAAAAAGAGTAGCACCACCATACATAAACCAGTCACCCCAGTTCCTGAGAGCTCCAACAGCCCCCCATGGTCTCCACCAAGCCATTATCATTACAGAAAAAAAAGCTACAACAACACCTGTTATGTAAGGATTCCACTCTTTTTCACATAAAATCCCATACAACTCTTTGACCTTGCTTTTTAAAACAGACTCCTCACTCATAACAATTCCCCATTGGATAGATAACAATAACGTAATTGTTCAGCTGCACCCCATATTGGGACGATCAGACCGCCTCACATATATATATATATATACTATAGTTCGTTGGTCCGCTTGTCCCAATATGGGCCACGTCTGAATAACAGCGAAGCGGTATCATACAGTCGTGGTTAGCCGATTTCAGAGTACAACCTGAATAATTACACAATAACTTTAATAAAAGTATTTTCATTACATATCTCATATTTTTTGTCAAGACAAACGACACCAGCCACAACGTGGTACGTGTGTTTTTATTATATATATAAGCACCTTACGTATGTTCACTTTTCATACCTTGACAGATGGCTGAAGCTAAAGTATAGGTCAAAAACAAACTTGTTTCAGAGAGGGACCTTCACACGGAAGTGCTTTTTTTCTTATACTACTGTATAATAATATCTTTAATTTTTTATTTTTTATTTTTCTGATGACTTAATAAAAAAATTCATCTGTAAATAAATTAAATTTTCTGTTATTTCAGTTTATTATACTATATCCTGGCAATAGCAAAAATACAGTACCAGAACAATTTGAAAGTTTTTACTACACCATTAACATAAACTTAATTTATTCAGGAGAACAATTATGAGTGATTTAAAAGTGGTTGCTGCAGGCGTGGAACCTGTCAGCGTGCTTGATACCAAGGGATTGAGCTGTCCAATGCCTCTTCTTCGAACTAAAAAAGAAATGGGAAAGCTTGGTTCCGGTGATATTCTTCAGGTGGATGGAACAGATCCCGGTTCCAGAAATGACCTTCCCGGGTGGTGTGAAAGGGCTGGCCATGAATACCTGGGTGAAAAAGAAGAATCAGGATATATCAGCTTTTTTATTAAAAAAGGCTAATTATTCCAAAGGAGATTAACATGGCAAAAAGTTTAGGTATTTTCGTTACTACCACCGACAGCCTTGCCCACGTGATAGGTATTACCAAGGCTGCTAAAGCAAAGGGGTCAAAGGTAAAAGTTTTTTTTACCTGGAAAGCAACAAACCTTTCAAAAGACCCTGCTTTTGCTGGTCTTTGTGATATGGCTGACGATGTATCCATCTGTGTAGACAGTTACAAAAAACAGGGTTTTAATGTTGAAGATATCCCTGAGGGATTAACTTCCAAAAAAATGGCAACTCAGGCTCAGCACGGTATTCTTATAGAAGATTTTGACTGTTACCTTAGTCTGTAAAGGAGATATTAAATGGAATATAAAAAAGTATGCTTCATGTACAGACACGAAGATTATGCTGTTGACGGCATAAGGTCAGCTCTTGGTCTGGCTGTTGAGAATATGTACGCCTATGGTGTTGTCATTGGTAAAGAAATCCCTGAATTCGATGAATTAACTCAAGAAAGTATTGAGATGCTTCGTGATATGGAAGGTGATATTCTTTCTACAGAACAGGCTAATGTTGAAAAAAATGATTTCACAGCTATCTCTATAGAAGAACTTGGTGAAAAACTTCGTGAAATGACTCATATAATCCCTTACGGTGCTAAATAATATTATTAGGAGTTTTTTATATTATGAAAATATTAAATGTATACAGGTCAGTACCGGACGAGACTGTACAGCAATTGGTTAAAATTGTTAACCGCGACAGAGATACTGATAATTTTGATCTCACTGTTGAAAACCCGGATTACGATAGCCTGGTTGATAAAATATTTGAAGCTGATCAAACTATCTGCTGGTGGTAATCATTTCGTCTATTTATTTTTCAAACTCCGTTGAGAGGAATACATCAGCGGAGTTTCCTGTAACTTTATACCTCTCTTAACCCGCATAGCTCCTTCATGATTGTGTCGTGAATAAGTGGTCTGAATTTTCTTATCCCTTTCAGATCACTGGATAGATGTACCCTGTTTGTTAACACTACTATCACTATATTTCTATCAAAATCTATCCAGAAAGAAGTTCCTGTAAAACCAAGATGCCCCCTGCTTCCTTTAGTAAAATAGATACCACTACTGGAATTATTTTTTGCAGGTGTATCAAAACCGAATGTCCAGTCTGAACCGACCTGTCTCTCTAACAATTTTATGAGTAAAAAAGGACTATATAATGGATCTTTTTCTCTTCCTTTGAATTGTTCTACTATATGTTCACAAAAAGATACAACAGCAGGAGCGGTTCCAAATAACCCAGCATGTCCTCCAACTCCTCCCATAGCCTTACAGTTGTGATCATGGACCACTCCTGTAAGTAAATTATCACCCTCTTTACAGTTTCTTGTGGCAACGCATACTTCGGGGTCTATAGGATTCATTTTTGGAAAAAAAAGTTCTTTATCCAATCCTAGAGGAACAGCAATATTCTCTTTCCAGAAAATATCTAAAGATTTTCCTGTTATATCTTCAATCAAAAAACCCAGCAATATAAAACCAAGGTCGCTGTAAGTAGTGTCGGTTCCCGGTGAAAAACATAATTTTTCATCCATTATCCAGTTTATCAGTTTAAATTTTTTTTTTTAAAAGGAACATCAAAGAGTTCTTGATAATAAGGTCGGTGTGCAGGAAGGCCGGAAGAATGAGAAAGAAGGTGTGATATTTTAATATTTTTTTTATCATCAGGAATAAACCAACCACAACAGTCAGACAGTTTATTTTCTACATCTATTTTTCCTTTTTCTATTAAAACAGCTAAAGAGAGGCTGGTAACCATGGGCTTGGTTAAAGATGCCAGGTCAAAACAGGATTTTATTCCAACTCTTGTTTGAGGTTCGAATTTTGTTGTTTTTCCAAAACTGTAATTTTCGATCCACTTATAATCAGCGTCTTTTTTAGAAAAAGAGATGCAAACACCTGAAAAAATATTCTTTTCCATACTGTTCCTGACAATATCTCCTATTTCTTCTTTGAGTCTGTATTTATTTATAATTTTCATGTTTTATATCATATTTTTCTATTGAAAATTTTGCCTATTTCTACTACATTAGAAGACTCTTAAGAGACACTACTACTTACGTATTTCCTATCAATTGAAGGGTGCCTTATAAAAACATTATTTTAGTCCTGATTGAGGAATATAAGAAAATTAACCTCATCCATGAAATGGATATACAGGAGTCTCACAGGGTACTTGTTAACATTCTGTCAACAGCTTCATGTTAACTCTTTCTTTATAACTTTTTAATAAAGGTGTTAGTATTCTCATTTGCACAAAACAACAAATTTTATGACATAAGAGTATGATATAAAAAATATTTTTATATCATACTCTTATGGTTTTATTTAACATATGAACAGGGTTAATAATAGTAATAAAGAATTATATAATAAAGGGTTACTTGAAAAACAGTTATTTTCGTTCAAAACAAATAAACCTCTTTTTTTCAATTAACTAAATTGTAGCATAATATTTCACCTTTTCAAAGTAACCTGAAGATCAGTTGAAGGGAGTTCCTTAATGTCACTTAATTGTACAGTTGCTAAAGATATTTTTCTTGAAGGTCTTAACAGCCTTCAAAACTTAACAAACAAGAAAGGAACACTGGTTATTCTTTCAAATGTCCTAATAGAGTCAGCGCATGATGGACTTACCTTAACCGGAACAGATCTTGAGGTTGGTTTACGTCTTTTTATACCAGCAGAAATACAAGGGGAAGGATCCTTGACCCTTCCTTCAAAAAAGATTTTCGAAATTGTCAGGGAGTCAGGATCTGAAACCATAAGTATAGAGGAAACAGAAAATAGCTGGGTTATTATTAAAGCCGGTTTAAGTACGTATAATCTTGCTGGACTGGCAAGTGACGAGTTCCCTGAATTTCCGGTATACGAGGAAGATTTTTTTATCTCTTTTGAGAGCCATGTCTTTCTCGAACTTATTGAAAAAGTAATTTATTCTATAGCAACCGAGCAGGAGAATATCTATTCTCTAACCTCAGTGTTGTTTGAGAAGGAAAAAAGAGGAGACATTTTTTACCTGAAAATGATTTCTTCAGATGGCCATCGATTGTCGATTATGGAGAAAGATGTAGCTGCAGACCTGAGTGAAATGCAGCTAAACGATGTTACCCTTATACCAAGAAAGGGTATCCAGGAGTGGAAAAAATTCTGTGAAGGAAGAGATTCACTGGAAGTCTCTTTTGAATCCAAGCAGCTCGTTCTTCGAGACGAAGATGCTGTTATGATTATTCGTTTGAAAGATGGAGAGTTTCCAAAATATTCTGCAATAATAGAAGCAGTTGAACTTAAAAATTGTTTAGAAATAAGTAGAATACCTTTTTTAGAATCTTTAAAAAGGATAAACATTTTTACAGAAGATGTTTTTCATACCATTCAGCTGAATGTTGAAAATTCTGAGATGATACTTTCTTCACAGAACGCTGATATAGGCAATGCTGAAGATAAGCAGATTATATCTTATGCAGGTGAATCTTTAAAGTTAGGGTTTAACTGTAGATATTTTATAGAAGCTCTTCAAGTTATGGAATGTGAAAAAATTGAAGCCTATATCAATTCGAATAACAGTCCATGTCTTATGAAATCCGAAGATGATATTGGATTTACAAGTATTATAATGCCAATGCAGTTATAATAAAGGGTAATTTTCCTGAAATTTTTTTTGTTCTAACTCCCCGTATATCTCTGTTTTTTTAAAATTATAGAAATACCTTTTCGGACAAAAAATTATCGTTTAATAAATGATATTAACCATGTTTTTTTAAAAAGGATTTAGCGTGACAGAAGAAAACAATAATTACGGTGCAGAACAGATAAAGGTACTTGATGGACTTGAAGCTGTACGGAAAAGGCCATCCATGTACATTGGAAACACATCAACAGAGGGTTTACATCATCTTGTATGGGAAATAGTAGATAACAGTATAGATGAAGCTCTAGCTGGCTACTGCACCCGAATAAGGGTTGTTATCCATGAAGATAATTCAATTTCTGTTGAAGATGATGGCCGCGGGATTCCAGTAGAAAAACATCCTACTGAAGATATGACAGCTCTGGAACTTGTTATGACTACTCTTCATGCGGGAGGAAAGTTCGATCATTCATCGTACAAGGTTTCTGGAGGACTGCATGGTGTAGGTGTATCTGTAGTTAATGCTCTTTCTTCTAAAGCGAGTGCTGAAATTAAAAGGGATGGAAATATCTACAGGCAGTTATATGCGTATGGAGAAAAAACAACTGAACTCGAGATAATTGGTAAAAGTGAAAAAACAGGCTCTAAAATAACCTTTAAAGCTGACTCTAAAATATTCACAGAATCTTCAGTTTATGATTATGAAATTGTTAAAAATAGAATAAGGGAACTGGCTTTTTTAAATAAAGGATTACGAATATATCTGAAAGATGAGCGCAGTGGAGAAGAAGATAAGTTTCACGCCTCTGGAGGAATTATATCCTACGTAGAATACCTGAATCGTAAAAGAACGACTATATTTACTGACCCCATCTATATTTCAGCTGAAAAAGATAATGTTGAGGTTGAAATTGCTCTCCAGCATTTCGATGGATATTCCGAAAGAATGTTTTCTTTTGTAAATAATATTAATACCCGTGAAGGTGGCAGTCATGTTGTCGGATTTAAATCGGCTCTCACCAAGTGTATAAACAGGTATGCAAATGATGAATCGATTCCTAAAAATATGCGGGAAAAAATGGGAGGAGATGATGTAAGGGAAGGATTAACCAGTGTTATTTCTGTACGTGTACCTAACCCACAATTTGAGGGACAGACTAAAACGAAGCTTGGTAACTCGGAAGTTAAATCGATTGTAGAATCAGTATGTTTTGAAAAACTTACTCTTTTTCTGGAGCAAAATCCTGCTGTAGCAAAAAAAATAATTGCTAAAGTTGTTGAAGCTGCCAGGGCAAGAGAAGCAGCAAAAAGAGCAAGAGATCTGTCGAGAAAAAAAGGAAGTACAAGTCTCCTTATGGCTGGGAAGCTTGCTGAGTGCCAGGAAAAAGATCCTGCAAAGAGAGAAATTTTTATAGTAGAGGGTGATTCTGCAGGCGGTTCAGCCAAGCAGGGGCGAGATCGTTCAAATCAGGCAATATTGCCATTGAGGGGGAAAATACTCAATGTTGAAAAAGCACGTTTTGATAGAATATTAAAAAGTGAAGAAATCAAGCAGCTCATAGGTGCCTTGGGTTGTGGAATAGGCAAGGATGATTTCTATTTAGAAAAGCTTCGGTATCATAAAATAATTATTATGACAGATGCTGATGTTGATGGTGCCCATATCCGAACCCTGCTCCTTACTTTTTTATACAGACAAATGCTTCCCCTAGTAGAAGGAGGATATGTCTATATTGGACAACCTCCCCTTTACCGGCTAGGCAAAGGAAAGAAGGAAAAATATTTTCTCGATGAAAATGAACTGAACACACATCTTTTTACCATGGCTAGTGAAAAGATGAAGATAGTTAAAAAGTATGATAATACGCAAATAATAGATGGGGATGGTTTTGTCAAACTGATGGAAAATCTATATGTATATAAGCGCATAATAGAATTCATGGAACGTATGAATATATGGGAGGAAATGCTTTATTTTCTGCTAGATCAAGACATAAGAAGCGCTGATCAGTTCAGGGAAGAATCATTTCTTCAAGAAATGATTAACCTTTTGCCGGAAAAAGAATTTTTTATTGGAAATATTCGATCATGCAGATGGCGGCCAGACTGTTATGAGGTTGATATAGCTCTTCGGGAGAAGGTACAGATAATGATGACCCTTGGTCCTCAGATACCACTTATAAAAGAGTACAGGACGGCACTTACGCTATTTAAAAAAATAAAGCCTTTTCTTAAAACTGAATTTATTATTGTAACTGAAAATAAGAGTGGAGAAACAAAAGAGATTGAAGCAGGAAACTGGTCCGATATGCTGGGAATTATCCGTGATGAATCTTTCAAGGGGAGTCATCTTCAGCGGTATAAAGGACTTGGAGAGATGAATCCTGAACAGCTTTGGGATACCACAATGAACCCTGAATATCGTACACTCATGCAGGTAAAGATAGAGGATGTGGAAAAGGCAGATGATATTTTTACTACACTTATGGGTGACAAAGTGGAACCACGACGAGATTTTATTCAGACTCATGCCCTTGAGGTAACGGATCTTGATGTATAATAAATGATTTTTTAACACTAAACTTACATTTAATAAAAAAGCATATCTATGAGTACAGATACTGAATTAAGCAAAGAAAAGTTTCCAGTCATATCTATTGAGAAAGAATTGAAAAAATCTTATCTCGATTATGCAATGAGCGTCATTATTGGCAGAGCTTTACCTGACGTGCGTGACGGATTAAAACCGGTTCACAGAAGATCACTTTTTGCAATGAGAGAGCTGGGGGTTTTCCATAACAGAGCATATGTTAAATCAGCCAGAATAGTTGGTGACGTTATAGGTAAATATCATCCACACGGTGATACCGCCGCTTATGATACTATCGTCAGAATGGCCCAGGACTTTTCTATGCGGTATCCCCTTGTGGATGGCCAGGGAAACTTTGGTTCTCTGGATGGGGATTCCCCTGCAGCTATGCGATATACAGAAGCGAGAATGACGAGAATTGACCGTGAGATTGTGGATGATCTTGATAAAGATACGGTTGACTGGATACCAAACTATGATAACTCGCTCAATGAGCCCACGGTTATGCCTACCAAGGTACCTGTTTTACTTGTTAATGGTTCTTCTGGTATAGCAGTTGGTATGGCAACAAATATTCCTCCTCACAACCTGACAGAGGTTGTTGACGGCCTCATGGCCCTTATAGATGATCCTAATCTTACTGTTCATCAGCTGATGTCCATAATAACAGGACCTGACTTTCCTACAGGTGGTTTAATATGTGGACGCGCCGGGATAAGAGAAGCTTATGAGACCGGCAAAGGTGTTGTAGTAATGCGGGCTTTAACTCACATTGAAAAAATAAAAGGGGGAAAAAGAGAGGCTATTATTATTACAGAGATCCCTTACCAGTTAAATAAAGCTAACCTTGTTGAGAAGATAGCCGAGCTCGTAAAGGATAAAAAAATAAGTTCAATTTCTGAGGTCAGAGACGAATCAGACAGACACGGGCTTCGTGTTGTTATTGAATTAAAAAAAGACGAAATACCTGAGGTTGTTCTTAACCAGCTCTATAAATTGACCTTGATGCAAAAATCTTTTGGTATAATATTTTTGGCAATAGTTAATAATAAGCCGGAAATACTCAATATAAAGCAGATTCTCGAATATTTTATTTTACACAGAAAGATAATAGTTTATCGGAGAACTACGTATGAGTTGAAAAAAGCAGAAGAGAAGGCTCATACCCTTGAAGGGTTGAATATTGCCATTAACAACCTTGATGAGGTTGTTGCATTAATTAAAGCTTCCAAAAACCCGCCAGAGGCCAAGGCTGAACTTATTTCTCGTTTCGAACTGAGTGAAATTCAGGCTCAGACTATTCTCGATATGCGTCTACAGAGACTCACCGGACTTGAACGTGAAAAAATTGCCCGGGAATATGAAGAAATCCTGAAGGAAATTGAAAGACTGAAAATGATATTGGGAGATGAATCGCAGGTTATGCATATAATCGTAGATGAACTCAAAAATATCAAGGAGATCTTTGGAGATGACAGGCGAACAGAGATAGTTGATGCAACAGATGAAATTCTTCCCGAGGATTTAATTACTCCTGAAGACATGGCTATTACAGTAACACACACAGGCTATATTAAAAGGAATCCTGTCAGTCTATATAGATCACAGAACCGGGGAGGAAAAGGTGTTAAAGGTGTAAAAAATGTTGAGGAAGACTTTGTATCCAATCTCTACGTAGCTTCCACTCTTGACACTTTTCTATTTTTTACCAACCACGGAAAAGTGTTCTGGAGAAAAGTTTATCAGCTTCCTCTTGCTGGAAGAACTGCTCGTGGTCGAGCGATAATAAATCTGCTTAATCTCGCTGAAGATGAAAAACTTGCTGCCATTTTGCCAATAGCCTCATTTGATAATGAGGCAGAGAACAAAACTATCCTGATGGTGACTAAATTTGGAAGGGTTAAAAAAACCAGCCTGCAGGAATTTAAACGACCTCTGAAGAAAGGTAAAAGGGCTCTCACCATAAATGAAAGAGATGAGATAATTGGTGCACATGTACTCAATGGAGACGACACAATACTTTTAATCACTCAAAAGGGTATGTGCATTCACTTTAATGAATCTGATATTCGCACAATGGGCCGGACTGCTGCTGGTGTGAGAGGGATAAGACTTGCGGATGATGATCTTGTTGTTAGTGCTATAGTTATTTCTTCTGAAGACTCTATATTGACCGTGACCGAGAATGGTTATGGCAAAAGGAGCCCTATTGAGGAGTACAGAATACAGAGGAGAGGTGGTAAGGGCGTAATAGGTATAAAAAAGAGTGAACGAAATGGGAACGTTATAGATGCTAAACAGGTTGATCCCGATGAAGAAATTATTTTAATATCTGACTTGGGGAAAATGATTCGAATGGATTTATGTAACGTGAGGATCATAGGCAGGAGTTCTCAGGGCGTTTGTCTTATAAATCTGCAGGAAAACGAAAAAGTTGTTGGGATGGACAGCGTAGCAAAGGAAAAAGAAGACGACGAAGAGTCTATGACGAAAGGTGAAGATGAGTAAGGGAGAAAAGATTTCTGTTATTGGCGCCGGTTCCTGGGGGACAGCCCTTGCTGTCCTCTAATCTAAAAAAATGGACAAAGTAATTGACATTTAATATTTGCCCACCAGGGATATTCACTCGGTCCAGTATCCTCCTTGTGTGGGTGTATATTTTTTAAGAAGGTATATTACAAATCTTCAGACCAGTCATTGCCTTTAAAATGGTTGTGATCGGGTTTTGCAGGTTTCTCCTCGAGGAGTTTCTGTTCCAGCCATTTTGTAATCATCTTGAGTTCAACCTTGACCTCTTTCAAAGCCTTCCCCCTGTGACTCACACTGTTTTTCTGTTCTGAAGTAAGTTCCGCAAAAGTTTTTCCATATTCTTCATAATAAAAAAGAGGATCATACCCGAAACCACTTGTTCCCTGAGGTTTCTGAAGAATAACTCCATCACATCTGCCTTCATAAGTCAATGCTGGGCCAGATGGAACAGCGATGGAGAGGACACAGGAAAAATGACACTTTCTGTTCTTTTTTGTCTTCATGTTTTCTAGAAGTTTTGAACAGTTTTCCTTATCTGTTGCATCGGGACCAGCATATCTTGCAGAATAGACTCCCGGGGCACCGTCTAAAGTTTCGACAACAAGACCAGAATCATCAGCAATGGCAGGAAGGCCAAGCACCCTTGCCGTGTGGTAGGCCTTTTTGTATGCATTTTCATCAAAGGTGGCACCATCTTCAATTACTTCCGGGATGGGACCAAAATCAGAGAGAGATCTTATTTCGATGTTTGAATCTTTCAGAATTTCTCTGAACTCTTCGAGCTTGTTCTGGTTTTGCGTGGCTATTACAAGCATTGGTATCATATTCTTTCCTTTTTTATCTGTTCCGCGACCTTTCACGAAATTGCATCTATAGAGGAAGAGGAAAATGTTTTGTCATATCTCTCCTGTTCACTGTAAATACAACCACAATAGGGTTGCCTGTACATATTGAGGTCAATAGATTTATCTATGCCTTTTTGCCAACCAACCCGAAAATCGTCATAGTAAAAAGAGAGTGAGTGGGTTTTTGATAATTCTTCACAGATCTCTTTTATCTTTGAATGGTTCTGATACTTGCTGTAAAGCAAGGTGGTGGAAAACGAGTCAAAACCACACTCTTTTGCTTTTAGAACAGTGGTTTTCAACCTCTCCCGGTAACAGTACAGGCAGCGGCTACTCTCGTTGTTGACAACCGCCCGGAGAAACGTAATAAGTCCATAATTATTATCAATAAGCATGGGCAGCGATGCCTGTTTACTGTATACCTCCGCGGTGTTGAGTCTGCGTCTGAACTCCTTGAAAGGATGTATATTAGGATTGAAAAAAAACCCGGTTACAGATATTCCACTTTCTCTTAAAGTATCTACAGGGTAAACAGAGCATGGCCCACAGCAACAGTGAAGGAGGAGTTTCATTTTATATGACATCATGGAGGGATAATTTGAAGGCACTGGCGCCCCACAAGGGGGTATAAGAGCCTTGGATGTCTATATAACCAAATATTTTTAAAACACTTTCCACAGTTTCTTTTGTTTTTTGAGAGGGTTACAGTAGTAAGGCACTAAATTTTGTATTTCTTTGGATCAATTTCATATTGGTGAATCTTGTAATTAATTATTCTCAAACTGGTGTTGAGCTCCCTGGAGGTTTTTGTCTGATTTCCGTTATTGCGCTTTAACCCCTCAACTATGAGTTCTTTTTCGAAGTTTTCAACTGAAATTGCCAGGGAGTGTGACTTAGGCCGATTAATTGCCTGTGAGGTTTGTAAAGAGGGAGGGAGGTGAATGCTTTTCAAGGTGACACCACCACACATAATTGCAGCTTGCTCAATACAGTTCTGTAGCTCTCTAACGTTGCCCGGCCAGTGATACTCAATAAGCATGTCAATTGCAGATGTCGAGATTCGTGTTATTTTTTTCTGATTTTTTTTACTGTACTTCTCAAGGAAGTACTCCGCTAAAAGTAAAATATCTGTTCTTCTTTCACGTAATGGCGGGATATAAACTGGAAAAACGTTTAGTCGATAGTAAAGGTCTTCACGAAATGTGTTTAATTCAACAGCTTTTTCAAGGTGGCGGTTAGAGGCTGCTACAATCCGTATGTCCGCTTCAATTATCTGAGTTGAACCAGACTGCTGAAATTTATTTTCTTGAATAATGTTGAGCAGCTTTCTCTGTGTAGATGAGTTGATTTTTCCAATTTCATCGAGAAAAAGAGTGCCTCCTTCTGCCTGTTCAATTTTCCCTGTTTTTCCTTCAATTGCATCAGCTAAAAAATCATCCTTATAACCAAATATCTCCTTCTCTAGTAGTGTTTCCGGCAGAGCTGAGCAGTTGACAATAACAAAAGGGGCGTCTTTTCTCTCGCTACTGTAGTGAAGTGTCCTGGCTAAAAGGGTTTTTCCGGTCCCGGATTCGCCCCTGAGGAGTACCGTCGCGCTGGAATCTATCGCTCGATGGATTGTTTCATAAACATTCTGCATCTTAACAGAGTTTCCTACAACGTTACAAAAACTGTTTTTTTCCGAAAGTTCTCTTTTTAATCGAAGGTTTTCGAAGGTTAATAATCGTTTTTCGCTGTTTATTTTTTGTACACGAATGACAGTCTGTACTATTAGGCTACTGAGAACCATCAAAAACTTCAAATCTGAATTCGCTTCCTCTGTTAAACCACAAGGATATATTTTATCGATACTAAGAGCACCAATAGTTTTACTGCCTTTCTTCAGCGGAACGCATATAAATGATCTTTTATTTTCTGTTTGCTCTCCATGTGCCTGTGTTTTGTCTAAAAAAAGAGGTTCATTTGTGATTTTTGA
>JAOZLO010000225.1 GCA_029934775.1 Desulfocapsaceae bacterium | reverse complement strand
ATGATATCTTCTATGCGAAATTTCCAGTTTCTAGGTGACACGTATAGATTCCTTCACTATCCGATCCTTCAGTTGTTTTTTCAGTGCGCCTTCTGTCACCAGATCGACTCTACGCCCTGTAAGATCTTCCAGATATTTTTTCAAATCGAAGAACCCGAAAAACCCCGGAGTTTTCTGGTATCTAACCAGAATATCAACGTCACTGTCAGAAGTTGAAGTCCCCCTGGCTACGGATCCAAATATAGACAGTGACTCAATATGAAACCTCGCTGTGAGTTCTTGCCGGTGTGCACCAATAATTTCAAAAAGGTCCTTATTCACTGTTGCCATGAAAGTTTACCTCCGTTGGTGTACGGCTAAAGTAAAATCTTTATATTCAATGATACACAAATTGAGCCAGAACCCGATTTCCCAGAATCACAAAAATGGTCTTTATGTTGTAATATAAGAAAATAAACCACACGCAATTATAACATGTTTCCTGTGGACACGGTGGATTTGTTTTGGGAAAAAGGGGACAGATTTATTTTAATTGTCAAACAGCCAAAGCCTGACCCCAGGATGACCGACCCCAGGATGACCGGATTGGCCAAAGAATACGGGAATGACGGGACGGGAGGGCAATAGTACGGTTA
The DNA here is from genome assembly GCA_029934775.1 of Desulfocapsaceae bacterium. GTDB lineage: Bacteria > Desulfobacterota > Desulfobulbia > Desulfobulbales > Desulfocapsaceae > Desulfomarina. The sequence goes on along the minus strand of JAOZLO010000225.1, from coordinate 4,747 downwards.
CTGCAGGTTGAGTCGATGATAGCGGGCAAGTTCTGATATTCTCTGTTGATTTATTCCGGCTTCTTTGGCAAACACGGGCCATCTGCCCACAACATCTGCAATTTCACGAATTATTTCTCCCGGCCTTGGCAGGGCGATATTATCGCCTACGGCCAACAGGTCAGACAGTACAAAATGAGCTCGTTTACCGTTGATGCTCATCTGGTGCCGGTTGGTCCATTTTCCTGCCGGGTTATGAGAATAGGTTACATCAAAGGCGGGGGAGAGACGCCATTTGCCATTCTGATCCATGAGAAAAGCGATATTTTTTGTATGGTCATCCTGGTTGCGGGCTATTACGTTAAAGATCATTCGCCGGTATTGCTGGATTGCCTGGGCTTTGTTGAGCCGTAGTGTTCTCATCATTGTAAAAGCCTGCTCATAGCCATAGGCTCCGGCCATGTTAAAATCGTAATGAGCCAGACCGCATAGCGACTGCATGTGTATCTTTTTTCCACCCTGCCTGTCAAAACGTCTGGTTAAAAAATGGGCTCGGCCATGTTCTTCAAGCAATCGGCATTGAGTCATTTTTATGCCCGCGGCTTCAGCCATCAGGTGATAGGCATATTCGATACGGCCGTAACCCTCAGGTTCTCCAAGTTCGAGGTCGCTGACACCATCAAACTTTAAAATCCAGTGATCATATCCTGCCGGAACCTCTGCCTGACCGGAGATGATATGGCCATTCTCATCAATGGCAATAATAGCCTTTGGTCTGGCACCACCTGCGGAAGTTCCGACTCTCAGGATGACTGTCAGTGCTTCATTATTACTTTTGCTGCTGTCGTCAAGAGTGACATCCAGAGAAGAACGTTTATTTGTTATCTTTTGAGCCAGCTGTATCAGTTCGGCTATCTCCACCCCTACAGGCTTGTCGAGTTCCGGCTGGACAGAAGGGGCGAACTCAAGAGCCCCCATCCCCCTCTTGCCGGTATAACATAACCGTTCTACGGGGCTGAACTCTGTGCTGCTGCGGCCATTACGTGCCAGCCAGGCATCAATGACGGCGTTGCCGAATTTATCAGGTAAAGAGTCTGCCAGCAGGCCGGGAAGACCCAGGAAAGTGTCCCGATTCAGGCCGGGAAAGGAAAAGATGGGGTCGCCTTGTCCGGCTGCAGCCAACCCCATGTGGATGGGAGAAAGATCCAGCCCTTTTTTCAGGAAATCTGGCTCGTATTCAAAGAGTGCGAAGTCGCGATCGTTAAGCCAGGAGACTGCGCCGACATTCTCATCCCATAGTCTGACTATGGCAGTATCAACCTTTTCTACCACTCAGATGTCTCCATGGTCTCTTTTTTGCCCCGGCTGCCGGAGGCTCGTTGACGTCTTTTCCCCTGCTGTCTGGCCAATTGTAATGGGCTGATTTCCGGTATTGGGATAAATTGTTCCAAACCATCAAGGGCCTCAAGTTCTCGCAGAACTGCAATGAGAGAAGAGAGTTTACCTCTGCCGGCCTCCAATCCTTTTATCACATTGAGAGAGACAGCAGTCGCATCTGCTAAATGCTGCTGGGTATAGTTCCTGCGTAAGCGTAGTGCCTTGATGCGGGCGCCGATTTCAGCTCCGATCGCTTTGTCTGTCATTGAGTGGATATCCATAACATCCCCAAAAGAGTCTTTTAAGAAGAATATAGTCTTTTGTATACCTTTTTAAGGCTGTTATGTAACAGTAAAGCTGTATTGTTCGATAAAGTCAAGAAGATTGTCAAAGAGGGGGTCAGGCTTTGATAAATTGACATCGAATTGTTCAAGAATGGAAGAACAGGGTTGATATGCTACATCTGCCTACCGGCTTTTTATTGTCAAATAATCAAAGCCTGACCCCCTCTCAGTCTTCTGATCCTGTAGCTCACAAGACCGGCTAAGCCCGTTGCGAAAAGGAGAATAGTGGATGGTTCGGGAGCCGGGGCAGGCTCCATCAGGAAGTTGACTGTTATATACTGGTTCCCGGAGGCATATGAGTTCGGGAACACGAGATTATAACCGGTAAATAACGCATAATATGAACCATCATATGATATACCAAGGTCTGTAACTATGTTATCAGTGTGATACACCCAGGTATCAAAGGCGGTTGTGCCGGCAATGTAATAGCTGTTTCCTGCAGTTAACGCCACTGTCGTGCTGATATTTTCATAGCGAAAATCGTCTACTAATATTGAGCCGGTCCCTGCGTACAGTTTGACTGATGACAGTAAGGTTTGATTTTCATCCCATAATCCAACTAAATGATCTCCGCTGAACCCATCCCCATACGAATCAAAAAATCCAAGGGCCGTAATTGTCACATTATTATCAGCGGTGAATTTATACCCCAGAGAATGGGTTTCACTATTGTAAATCGATGGATTTGCAGGAGATATAAGTCCTGCTACAGGCATTGCCTCCACTATCGCTACAATGCTGAGCAGAGTCAATATTGTTACCAACCCTGCTGCAAGTTTCTTCCTCATCCTCCCCCCTTTTCTTGCTCTCAAAATACAAAATATCACAAGTTCCCGGTATATACAAACATTCTTGTGTAAACAATGGGGACTTCGTTTACCGGCTTCAATTGCTATCACTCCGGCCGGCAGTTTTCAGTCCAAATTTGTCAGATACCATTTTGCAGCTTTGTCCAGACCGTTTTGTACTGAAAATTGAGGGTCATAGCCAATATGTTCTTTTGCTTTGCTGATATCTGCTAGGGAATGGCGGACGTCGCCTGCTCTGAAATCACGGTATTGCGGTCTGGCCTCTCCAGTCGCCGCATTTGCAGTAACTACCCGTTCTTTTATCAGCTGGTACAGTTCATTCAGTGTTGTTCGCTCTCCAAAGGCGACATTGTAGACCTGGTCTACAGCTGCTTCATCATTTACTGTTGCCGCCAGCAGGTTGGCCTGAACAGCATTATCGATAAAGCAGAAATCACGGCTGGTCTCACCATCGCCATTAATATAGACGGTATCATTTTTTATTAATCCGGCAAACCACATGGGAATAACAGCGGCATAAGCACCATTTGGATCCTGGCGTTGCCCGAAAATATTGAAATATCTGAGACCTATGGTCTTAAAATTGTATGCCCTGGCAAAAACCTCTGCATACAGCTCATTCACAAGCTTGGTGACCGCATAGGGAGATAGCGGATTACCCGTTTCATCTTCCACCTTTGGCAGGCCGGGATGGTCACCATAGGTTGAACTGGACGCCGCATAGACAAATCGCTGTACATTTTCGTCCCTGGCTGCAACCAGCATATTGAGAAAACCGCTTATATTATTTTCGTTAGTTATCAGTGGGTCTTCAATGGAGCGGGGTACGGATCCGAGGGCTGCCTGGTGCAGGACATAATCAACACCGCTGCAGGATTGACGGCAGGTTTCCAGGTTGCAGATATCACCTTTGATAAAGGTAAAGAGCTGCCAATGTTCATCGCTGACCCGGGACTGGACTTCATCAAGATTATGCTGGAAGCCGGTGGAAAAATTATCCAGGCCGATGACCTTTTGATCGAGTGTGAGCAGGGTCTCAAGGAGATTTGAGCCGATAAATCCGGCGACTCCGGTTATGAGCCAGGTGCGAGGGGAGGATTTTAGAGTTGTCTGTACGGTTTTATATGTTCCGGGCATTCTTTTCTCCTGTTCTCGAACCGTCTCCCGGTGTTGTGTCACATCGGGAATGACGGATCGGATTAAAATATTTTACGACACTATCCACAAAAAAGGTAGGTAAGTATCATAATTTTTTAAAGTTATCTTGAATATTTTAACCATTATAGCATAAAAAAAATCTTCATGTAGAAAACTAACAGGGAAGAGAAACTATAATTGCCTGTACTATAGCCGTCTTCAGGCCGGCATTAGGTAAATATACCTATTTGTAAGTAGGTTATTTGCCTATTGTGTTTTTTCTTTGAAGAGAGTATTAGCATTCCGTATTGGGTTGTATAACTTTTATCCAGGTGATATGCTTGAATTTAATTGATCTATGAGTCGTGTGTAATGATTCATGACTAACTATTTCGAAAAACGGGTTCTTCAGGAGAACATAATGAAGAGGATGCTGTTTGCAGTGATTTTTATACCGCTGTTTTGTACCGTTGCAGCTGCAGAATGGCAGGCTGATTTTAATGAAAACTATATCAGCCAGGGGATTGATCAGGCTGTTAAAGTGGCTCTTCAAGAGGGTGTTGATCCGGATTCGATGTTTAGACAGGCTCCAGGCCTGGCAGGATTGAATTCACAGGATCTGGTGAGGGCTCTCTACTGTGCCGGCGTGAAGGGACAGGATATTAGTGATGCGGCTGCTGATAATGAGATATCTGAAAGTATTGTTACTGCCGGATATAAGATGAGTCTCGCTGAGTGTCGTGATGCTGTGGCCCGCAGTCTGGGTTATACACCTGTTGCGGAGGGATTTGCCGGCAGCAAGAGGACGAGAGCCAGGAAAAGGGGGAAAACCTTTGCCAGTCCCTCTACCTTCCAATGATTACCTTGTAAAAATTCTTGATTACTTTTTTATTCAATGCGGCTTTGCAATGTAGGGGATGTGGGTGAATATCTGTTTTGAAGAGGTAAGTTTGAGTTGATTGATATACATTCACATATACTTCCCGGATTGGACGACGGAGCACCTGATCTGAAGACCGCTTTAAAGATGGCCGGGTTAGCCGTTAAAGATGGGATAACTACCATCATTGCTACCCCTCACTGCCACGACACCATTCA
>JAOZLO010000224.1 GCA_029934775.1 Desulfocapsaceae bacterium | reverse complement strand
TTGGTATTGTTGATGATATTACCGATCTTAAGCTGGTGGAAAAGGAAAGGCAGAAACTGGAATCTCAACTTCAGCAAAACCGGAAGATGGAAGCAATCGGCACTCTTGCCGGTGGCATTGCCCATGATTTCAACAATATTTTAGGGGCAATAATCGGCTATACTGAAATGGCAAGGGATGACAGTTCTGCCAAATCATCAGTTGTCAGAGACCTGGATAAAGTTTTAGAGGCAAGTGATAGAGCTGCTGATCTTGTAAAACAGATTCTCGCTTTCAGTCGCCAGGATAAAACAGAATGTATACTCCTGCAACCTGCAAGTATGGTGAATAAAGCTGTTACAATGCTGCGGCCGATAATTCCCACAACTATTCAGGTAACTCAGAATATTGATCCTGCAACCAGTCTTATTCTTGCCAACCCGACCCAGGTTCAGCAAATACTTATGAATCTCTGCAGCAATGCTTTTCATGCCATGGAAGAGACAGGCGGCAGACTCGATATTTCGTTAAAAGAAACATATCTCAGCAGGGAGGACCTGACGCATGAACCACATGTCAAGGCTGGTACTTTTATTCAAATATCAGTTTGTGATTCAGGTTCTGGAATGACATTGGAAGTAAAAGCAAAAATCTTCGATCCTTACTTTACCACCAAAAAAACCGGCAAAGGTACTGGAATGGGGCTTTCCATCGTCCATGGTATTGTAAAAGACTATGGCGGGTTTATAACATTCTACAGTGAATCTGGTGAAGGATCCGCTTTCCATATTTTTCTGCCTGCAGTGAGTAATGAAGTGCTGTCCGGCAGGGAATCTGTTGACCTGATTCCAACGGGTAAAGAACAAATCCTTTTAGTTGATGATGAGGATCTCCTTGCTGACATGGGCAAAGAAATCCTCGAAAGGCTTGGTTACCGTGTTACCCTGCGAAAGAGCAGCATGGAAGCTCTGGAAACTTTTCGGAATCAGCCCGTTTTTTTTGATCTTGTTATCACAGACCAGACGATGCCTGGTCTGACTGGAGCCGAACTCGCCGAAAAAGTACTCCAGATTCGTCCAGATATTCCAATTATTCTCTGCACCGGCTATTCCAGTATTATTTCCGAAGAAAAAGCTAAACTCATAGGGATAAGAGAGTTTGCAATGAAGCCACTCTCGAAGAAGGATATTGCAGTGTTGATTCGGAAGGTGCTTGATGGGAGCCAAAATAAGATTTAGCAGGGATGACAATTTGCTCAATACTTAAATTGAAATACCGCACCTAAGGCCTGATTAAACCAGACTTCATTCATAACTGCTTGATATCTTATGGAACACATTCAGATAAAAGATGGTCTATCGTTACTAAAAATAGGCACTGATAATCAATAGTGTTAAGGGAAAGAGATGCATAAAGTTTTGATAGTAGAAAACAATCCGGTATTCATTAAACTTTTGCTTCACGCATTAGAGGAAAAATCCTGTGAGTGCAGAATAGCAGAAGACGGCTTGCAGGCAATGATTATCCTTCAAAGTTTTCAACCTGATATTGTTATCACCGATATAATCATGCCTAATATAAGCGGTGATCAGCTTTGCCGTATTATCAGAGATACCCCCAAAACAAGAGAGGTGTTCCTTGTTGTCTTTTCTGCAATACTTGCCGAAGGCGAAAGCACTATCAGGGAGCTTGATTGCGATCTTATGATCGCAAAAGGTCCTGCCAAGACTGTACAGAAATATGTTGATGAAATACTGGCCACCTTCGAAAAAGGCATCCGTAAACAAAAACATGTTGTGGGTATAAGAGGACTTCAGCCCAGAGCAGTTGCCAGGGAACTGCTTTCTGTAAGAGATCATTACAGCATTATTTTCGATAATCTGGATGAAGCAGTGGTGGAATTGACTACCAACGGGGATGTTATTTTTGCAAATAATGCCTCGTATAAGCTGGTTTCCTGCACAATTGGTAGTTTTGTGGGAAGCAAACTGCTCAGCCACCTGTCTGGACCGCCATCAGTCCTAGTAGGAGACTGGTTTGATGCCGCCAGGAAAAGTATCCCACCACCATTTATATCTGATTACGAAAACCCTCTTTTTTGCGGAAATAAAGCTGTACAACTTCGCCTGGTAGCCAGAAAGGAAGAAGAAACATATATTGTTGGTATTATACAGGATATTAGCGGCAGAAAGGCGGCAGATGCATTGCAAAAAAGTATCGAGGAAAAGTTAAGACAACAGAATATTGCCCTGGAACAGGCTTTGCTGGAAATAAAGCAACTTACAGGGATTTTGCCCCTCTGTTCATTTTGCAAAAAAATCAGAAACAGCAAAGACCAGTGGGAAGATGTTGATGTGTATATCCATAAGAACTCTGCTGCTGATATAAGCCACTCCATTTGTCCTGACTGTGTACAGAAACACTACCCCGAGTATTACGAAGACAGTTAACTTTAACCATTATAAAGTATTTTCTGGCCATTTTTCGACGCAGCTTAACCATGAGGCTCTTCTAAAAATATCCATGGCAGCAAAGCAAGGGGTGGGGCATATAATTGACGGTCACAGCATTTTACAAAAAGCGTAGGAAGTCTGAAAGATTGATTTGAAGAGTTGAAACATAGTCTCTATGGCACAACCTAAGGAGGTTTAATATACAGTGAGTAATAAAAGTGAGAATATTAAATCCCGTATTCTATCTCCGATGATTCTGGTCGGTGCCGTTTTGATTTTAGTTTCGTTGACCGGCGGTTACCGGCTTCAAAAAAATGCTATAGACAATTCTGTTCATCAAAGGATTTCAGGGGGGTATAGTCTTTTTAAAGGACTGCTCCAAGAAGAAATTAAGGTGATGAGTGGGCAGATCGATTTTTTAAAAACAGATCAGACGCTTTTAGCTTCCTTTTTGGTAGGTGACCGCTCAATTTTGGCCTACAAAGCCCGATCTTTTTTTGAAAGAATGCACTCTAAATACCGCATCACTCACTTTTATTTCCACGAAACCGACAAAACATGCTTCCTCAGAGTTCATTCTCCCAACCGCCATGGAGACCTTATCGACAGGTTCACCATAGCAGGAGCCGTTTCCACCGGTAAACCTTATCATGGCATTGAGTTAGGACCCTTAGGCACCTTTACTTTGAGGGTGGTCCATCCTTGGATAGTAGACGACAAGTTGGTAGGCTATATAGAACTGGGTATGGAAATCGAACATATCTCCCAGTTCATAAAACAGGCGTTAAACCTTGAACTCCTTGTTTTGATAGAAAAGAAATTTCTAGAAAGAAATAAGTGGGAAGATGGCCTCAAGATTCTGGGCCGAAAAGGTAACTGGGATTTATTCCCCGATTTTGTCATTATCGATCAGACAATAGAAGGTTCAGTGGTCTTGAACGAAATAATCGGGTCCCACCAAAACCAAAATGATCATGATTCCATTTTTTCTGTTGAATTAACAAACCGTCATTACAAGGGGCAGTTCAAAGACTTAACAGATGTTGGTGGCCGAAGTGTGGGCGATTTTATCTTCTTGATGGACATCACAGTCCAGCATACGGATTTAGTTAAGTTGACTCTAATTATCACTGGACTTTTCCTAGTCATCGGAGGAAGCCTATTTCTGTTCTTCAACAGTTACATCGGTGGAATCCAAACCCGTCTGATCACATCTAGGAAAAAACTTCAGTCAGAAATTAAAGTTCGCCGCCAAAGCGAAGAAGCACTGACGAGGTCTGAAAAAAGATTTCGGTCAATATTTGAAGCATCCAAAGATGCTATTGTCAGCATGGATAAAGAAGGAATTTTGCAGATGGTTAATCCTGCGGGCATGGAATTGTTGAACCTAACTGATTCTGACTTGGGTTTGATCAATTTCCGAGATTTGTATGTAGACTCGGCAATGCACCGGAGCTTTTTAGCTAAAATCCACAAGCAGGGGTTTATCCGTGATTTCGGCACGCAATTGCACACGAAGGATAACAAGGACATGGATTGTTTAATGACCTTCACTACTAAATTATCAGATGAAGGAGAATTAATCAATTATGAAGGAATCGTTCGAGATGTGACTCCATTCAAAATTATGGAGGAAGAACTTCGACGACTAGCGACCAAGGATCCTCTTACTGGCATCAACAACCGCCGCAACTTTTTGGATCTAGCCCAAATTGAGATGAATCGCTCCAAGCGTTATGAGCATCCCTTCTCCCTGATTATGCTCGACATTGACCACTTTAAAAATGTCAATGACACATACGGGCATTCAGCTGGTGATGAAGTGCTAAAAGAATTTTGCGGTATCTGTTTAAAGGCGATCAGGGAAAGTGATATCATGGGTCGATTGGGGGGCGAAGAGTTCGTTGTTGCACTGATGGAATGCGATAAAAATGCTGTGATGATTATGGCTGAGCGCATCAGAAAAGCCATTGCCTCGCATAAAATGCTCATTGGTAGTGAGGAAATACGTATTACAACCAGTGTAGGAGTAGCTCAGGCGCAACCGGACTGTGATCTGAAATCAATGCTCGAACGTGCTGACAGGGCTTTGTACCAGGCAAAGGAAAAAGGGAGAAATCAAGTGAAATTCGCATCGTAAAAGCAGCATAAATCGAAAATGTTGAGATGGAATTTTAACTGAGTTTTGTGTTCTTTTTAGTGACAAGGATTTGAAACGAATCTTGCTTCAAGGTAGAAAAATCGTAAAGATAGTGGGTTATAAAGTTCTACCAGAACATCAAAAATCCGTGATTTAGGCAAGAGTATCTGAATTAATATTGCCAGATCGAACTTGGGCCAAATTGATTTTACCATCAAGTTGACATAACTCCTGAAATTCAAAGAAAAAGGTGTGCTTAAAACCTAACGACACATAACGGTATTTCGATCTTTGGAAAGTCAAGAATAGCCTAACAAGAAAACAGCCCCTGAAAAAAAGAAGATGTTTCCAGAAATTGTACAAGACAATGGAATGTCATTGTACAGATCATCGTAATTAGGATAGTTTACCGTATATGTGCATATTTGATCCCTCATTTTAGAAAAAATAATCGATCAGCGGGAACAAGTATGTTCCTAATTTATCAATAAATATTACAATATTAGAGAACTTGACTCAAGAAAAACTGAGTTCTTTCCATTTTGGGTTGCGTAAAAACCTTATCTGGAGTTCCCTGCTCCACTATGGTGCCATCTTCCATAAACACCACTCTGTCTCCCACTTCACGGGCAAACCCCATTTCAGGATCCAAGGCGCTGGTGGCTTCATCAAACAACATCACGTTGGGATTCATGGCCAGAGCTCGAGCAATGGCCACCCGTTGCTGTTGTCCGTCGCTTAAACTATACGCACCAACTGGTTTTGAATTCGTATCTTCTGTTTGCATAGATTGCTCCAATTCCAAACAGTTCT
>JAOZLO010000223.1 GCA_029934775.1 Desulfocapsaceae bacterium | reverse complement strand
GACTCTGCGCTTATCTACTTTGCCATCTAACATTATAAATTTCTCAGAAAAACATCACCTTTAGAGCAAGCCATGAAAACAATTGGTACTATTCGTACACCGTTTACAACCCTGGAAGATATGCCCATCCAGCCCAAAGGGGCAGAAGATGTCATCGGCACCATTGAGGTCAAAAGAGAATTTGTCCAGGGATTGGATGATCTTGGTGGATTCAGCCATATTTATCTGCTCTATGAATTTCATATGGCCCGGAAAACAGCTCTTAAAGTGACTCCTTTTATGGATACCATCCAGCGAGGGGTTTTTGCCACCAGATCACCGCTGCGCCCCAACCATATTGGCCTCTCTCTTGTTATGCTGAAAAAGATTGAAGACAACATCATCACGGTGCAGGGAATTGACGTTCTTGACTCCACACCCCTGCTGGACATTAAGCCGTATATCGCAGCATTTGATGAAATTCAAAAAAGCAGTTCCGGCTGGATGCAATCATCAGGAGAAGAGGTCATCCAGAAACGGTCCGACAGGCGCTTTGCAGACTAAGGGCTCGCACAAAAAAAACTTTATTAAAGGAAGAAAATCCCATGACTGAAAAAAATGTGCTCGAAGTTTTTTCCGACTATATCTGACCCTGGTGTTACTTCATTACCGGGAGTATTGAACAACTGCAGAAGGAATATGACATAACTGTTCGCTGGCGGGCATTTCCACTTCACCCGGAAACCCCCGAGGATGGTCAACTTCTCGAAGACCTCTTTCACGTCAGCTCTGAAAGAATCCGCGAGATGGTCGGCCAGTTAAAACGAACCGCTGAGGAACATGGTCTCCCCTTTGGCAAGCGAACAATGACCTGCAACAGCAGACTCGCCCAGGAACTGGGCCTCTGGGCGGAGAGCATGGGAAAAGGTGAAGAATTTCATATGGCCGCCTTCAGAGCCTATTTTGCAGACGGAATTAACCTCGCCAAAGTACCTCATCTGCTGGAAATTGTAAAAAATATCGGCTTATCGGTAGAACTGGCTGAAGAAGTGCTGGCGTCAAGGTCTTTTAAAGATGGAGTGGACCAGGACTGGGCAGAATCAAGATTTAAAAACGTAACCGCTGCACCCACCTTCCTGATGAATAATCACAAGCTGGTAGGAGCACAGAGTTATGAGAGACTTGTGAGAATGGTCGCTGAAAACGGCATAAAAAGACGATAATGAAAACTGTCGAGGGAGACCTGCTGCAGCTGGCTCTTGACGGCCATTTTGATGTGATCATCCATGGCTGTAACTGTTTCTGTACAATGGATGCCGGTGTAGCACGATCAATAAAATCAGAGTTTCCAGAAGCTCTCAGTGCTGACATGGCTACTCAAAAAGGCGACAGGAGCAAACTCGGCAGTTACAGTCATGCCACGGTGATCAGAAACGAACATACAATAACTATTATTAATGGCTACACTCAGTACAACTATTCCGGTAAACCCATCCTGGTTGATTATAAAGCCATAAGCAGTCTTTTTGCACAGCTCAAAAAAGAGTACTCCGGCAAACGTTTCGGCTTCCCAAAAATTGGTGCCGGTCTGGCCGGGGGAGACTGGGATATAATCTCTGCAATTATTAAACAAGAACTGAACGAAGAGGATCATACTCTGGTGATTTACAACGTCATCACTCCTGGTTACAGTCGGGACATATAGAGTGAATAAAGCGCAGATCGCCGTGGTGTTTAACCACTTCCTGTATGGAATACCACTCATTATCAGTATTACTGAGAACTTTACAACACGACTGACAGACCTCCATTCCTCCCTGAATCATCTCAAGCTGATTCAGCACATCTTTTAATTCAGTAACAGATTCCAACAGGGATGTCTGAGTTCGGACCAGTCGCTCTGCAACACGAACACGAGCAATGAGCTCATTATCATTAAATGGCTTGGTCATATAGTCGTCTGCCCCCGCATCAAACCCTTTAACAATATCCTTTTTTTGATCTCGTGCGGTCAACAGGATGATATAGGGAGGGTTTTCTGTCCCCATCTCCTTAATCCTTCGACACACCTCAAGCCCATCCAGCTCAGGCATTTCCCAGTCAAGAATAGCGATATGAGGGGCAGCCTTTTGCTTCAAAATTGACCAGGCTTCATGTCCATCTGCGACACTCTCAACGCGATAACCCCAGTTTTCAAGGCTTACCTGTACTAACATTCTTGTGGTAAACTCATCTTCGGCAATTAAGATCTTCACTGTTACTCTCCGCTACGTATTGAGTCACTCCCCCGGACAAAACCAGGTACAACATTCGCCACCTCTTGACGATTGAATTTTTCATCTGCGACCTCTTCATTATCGAAATTATTAGCGCCTTTGTCCAATGAAAATAAAGAAATCTACTCAACAGTGCAAATCATAACGAATTTTAAGCATCACTCCTTGACTTTTGGACGCAAGAGTGCCTACAAAAACATTCAGCCTTCTCCCACCAATTCGAGAAAAGTCAAACAATGAAGTTGGTTATTTTTTATTTTTATAGCAGAAATTCAGAAATAAGATGCTACCCCGGACAGGCAGGACTCTTTGCACACTCAAAACCACGTTTGAGCGCCTTACGGTTTGTTTCCAGTGTTTTGGGTGGTACATTGCCTTCGAGTGCAAGGGATAAAGCTTCGAAACCTACTATTCCAGTGGCACCTGCTAAGGCACCAAGCATGATAATATTTGCAAAAAGAGACCTGCCAAATTCCTCTTCAGCGATACTGGTTGCAGCAATACCGATTGTATGTTTGAAATTTACCGGAATTTCTTCGACCAGGGTGGAGTCATAGATCACCATAGTGCTCTCTGCCAACACCTGTCCGCAATACTTATCCAGTGCCGGTTGGGACATTACTACCAGCGCATCAAGTCTACTCGTTTTTATATAGGCAATCTCATCGCTGCTGAGTACAACTTCAGATTTACAGGCCCCACCCCGTGCTTCCGGTCCATAACTTTGAGTCTGGGCCACCTCTTTCTTTTCATAAAGACCGGCTGCCTGGGTGAGCAGGAGAGCGGCCTTGACAATGCCCTGACCACCAAAACCTGCAAACATAGTTTCATTTCTCATCGTCATTCGTCTCCACAGTTATGGCTAAATCCGGGCAAATCAACTCACACAGCATACAGGTGATACAGTCATCAATCCTGCTGGCAACCGGCATCAGATATCCCTTTGCATTTCTACTTTGCGATACCTCCAGCACATTTTCAGGACATTGATCAATACAGATATGGCAGCCTTTACACATGTAGCTGTCAATAACAATTTTCGTAGTGGCTCTTTTCTTTGCTTTCATGTGATCAAGCCCTCCTGAGCCGACTCAGAGTTTCTACAAATTCGGGTCGGTCACCGCATTCATGAAGTATACCGGTAATAATTTTTCCCTTCAGTTCTTCTGTAGAGCGTTTCTCAGCGGCAGTCAAAGAAATTGACTGCTCCCGAATCATCCGCACATATTCATCCGGTTTTGTCATTCCGTAGACATAGCGTCCCGTCTGCGTTGGACATTGGGATATAATGTGAACAAAAGAAAACCCTTTATGTTCAATTGCCTTTTTGATTCCATTGATCATTGTGCGTGGTTGAACGGTTGTGTAACGTGCAACATGAGTTGCACCTGCACTGGTCACCAGTGCACAAACATCAAATGGAGGCTCGGGGTTTCCATATGGTGTCGTCTGACTTTTGGCATCAGCAGGCGTGGTAGGTGATACCTGCCCTCCAGTCATGCCGTAAATGGCATTATCCAGCATAAAGACAGTCATATCTATATTCCGGCGAGCCGCATGGATAAGATGGTTGCCACCTATGCCGATACAGTCTCCATCACCTGTAAATACCATAACATTGAGCCTGGGGTTCGATACTTTCAGTCCTGTGGCAAATGCTAAGGCCCGGCCATGTACCGTGTGCATGACGTCAGAATTGACAAAAACAGGTGTCCAGCTGGAACAGCCTATCCCGGAGACCAGTCCAAGAGTGTCAAAAATGTCAAGCTGGTCAACAGCCCTCAAAAAACAGTTTAATACCGTCCCATGCCCACATCCCGGACAAAAAATCGTCGGCAGTGCACTTTTACGTATATATTTTTCAGCAATCGGATGCATTGTATTGAATACACTCCTCGTTATAAGTTATTCTATGTTCTGAAAGGCTTCAAAGATCTCCTGAGGAGTGTGAAGTTCACCACCTACCTTGGCCAGGGAGACAACATCTATTCCGGGGGCCAGTCGTTCTACTTCACGACAGACTTTCCCGATATTCATTTCCGGAACAATTATACGCGACACACCATTCAACAGCTTTTGCAGTGCTTTTTCTGGAAATGGCCACAGTATTCGTGGGTGAAAAAACCCTACTTTACAGTCATTCTTCCGGCCCAGTTGAACTGCTGACAATGCAGATCGGGCCACCGAACCATAGGCAACAACAAGCACCTTGGCATCATCGATAAAAGCGGTACGCACATCTTCAAGTTCATCGGCATGATCGGTAATTTTTCTGCACAGCCGCCTCTGCAACTCACCACTGATTTTGGTATCAGCTCCTTTACGATTACCAGTTTCATCGTGCAACTGCCCATCAACCAGCAGTCGATATCCCTGTCCAAACGAGGGCATACCGTCCAGCAATCCGGAAGGTTCAGGCCGGTATGGTTTGTAATCTTCCGGAGCTGCAGTTGGTCGTTGACGCTCCCACACATCGATCTGTTCAGGGATTCGCAATATCTCCCGGGTATGACCAACAATTTCATCAGACAAGACCACAACCGGATTACGGAACTTTTCAGCCAGATTAAATGCCTTGACGGTAAGTTCATAACAATCCTGCACAGACGACGGGCAGAGAACAATCATCTCATAATCACCGTGAGATCCATAACGTGCCTGCATTACATCCTGTTGAGATGACACAGTGGGCTGGCCGGTTGAAGGTCCACCCCGCATCACATTAATAATGACACAGGGGGTTTCCGTTTCAACGGCATAGCCAATATTCTCCTGCATTAAGGAAAACCCGGGACCGGACGTTGCCGTACACGCTTTCACCCCCCCCCAGGTTGCTCCGATAACAGCGGCAATAGAACCGATTTCATCCTCCATCTGCAGGAAATTTCCTCCACAAAGCGGCATCTCAACTGCCATCCGCTCCGCAATTTCTGAAGCAGGTGTAATTGGATAGCCGGCGAAAAAGCGACACCCCGCCCTGACAGCACCTTTTACGCAGGCTTCATTTCCCTGAATGATACATATTTCTTCTTTCTTCAACGAGAGATCTCCTCTTCTATCTTGTTGTGTCTATCAATGAAACAATCTGCTTTTGTTCATCATTAAGTGAAAACCCTTTAGTACCTTACTCCTTAACTTCTGTAAGAAAAAACAAGAAATCGAGGAATATA
>JAOZLO010000222.1 GCA_029934775.1 Desulfocapsaceae bacterium | reverse complement strand
ACGGTTTTAAGAAAGATTCTAATTTAGCATAAGGGTTCCTTGCAAAATAGCCTAAGAAATACGACGTGAAGTATATTTTTGCTGGCATGTTTCTTCTAAAATATCTATATTTACAGTAAGATATATGACATATTGCTTAAAAAATACGCCACCGTTATAAGCGGGTCCGCATAGGGCATTTTGAGATTGCCACACCGAAAATCCACATATCTTGATAACTCCAAAACAGTATATAGACCGTACGTCTTGAGTTCCAGAAGTTCAGAAATCCCTATATCGATTTGCAACTTATCGCTCATAAGAGATTGATCTGGGATGTTACAGGTACCCCAGAGAAAAGGCCTTTAAGACTGCCCAAATAGAGAAGCAGCCTATCCCAAACCTCGAAAATCGCTAAAAAGAGTATAACGGGGAGAAAACGATAACGGAATGAAAAAAAGGTTAAACCAAACTGGCTTAACCTTTTTTTTTGGTACACCCGGAGGGATTCGAACCCCCGACACCCGGATTCGAAGTCCGGTGCTCTATCCAGCTGAGCTACGAGTGCATGTTTGGCTTGTTTTGTGAAAGTGCACTGGGGTAATTATGGGACAAGTATTAACAGGGTGATTTTTAAAATGCTATATTTATCTACAGAAAATATGCTGAGAGTATGAAAAAAGAAGACCTTCGAAAAATTATCCTGGAGAAATAGAAAGAATTGCTGCTGTAGTAATGATGTTCAACATAAATAGGATGAAGGGGACAGTCTCCCACGTTCACATATTACCGATAAGCCAGTCAGGGACTGACTCTGGTGTTGCGTTGACCCCTGTGTACCAGTCCGTTGCCCACTTCAGGCACGTTACATACGAGTGGGCGGTTTCATATTTTGTCCAGGGCCAGTCACTGCCCCAGATTAACCGCTCCGGGCCGATTGTGTCCAGCAAAATGTGCGCCAGTCTACTGCATTTCTTGGCTGCCAGGTCTGATGGTAATTGTGGGAATACCCGGTATGGTGCCGAGATTTTAACATGTACTCCGGAATTACGGTTATTGATCAGACTTTGAAATCCTGAACATTCCGTCGGAGAATCGGCTGTCGGCAAACCAAAGTGATCGATTATAACATTATGATTGGAAGTTGTGAGTCGATCAAGTATGGCGGTTAAGCGGGGACCCTCCACGTGCACCTCAACATGCCAACCCACTTTTTGCACTCGATCCAGGTAAGTTGACCAAAGCAGACTGTCGAGATCAGGGAGATGGCGCGACAAATAGTTCAGCCGAATTCCGACGATACCGGCATCTTTCAATGTCCACATTTCCTCCTCTGTCGTAGCTGGGTCGAGAACTACTACCCCCCGTAACCAGAGATTTGGTAAAGTCCGTCTTGCCGAAGCCAGAACACTGAGAAGATAACTGTTGTCCGTGTTAAGAAAACTGGGTTGGACTAACAGGGCTCCATTGAGCCCTTGTTTTTTAAGAAGTTCGAAATAGCGCTCTGGCAAGGCGTCATAATGTGGTGTATAGCGCCTTCCCTCCGCCATTGGCAATGATTTCATAAATACATGGGCATGCCCATCAATCCTCAGAGGTTCCGGGGGACTTAATGGTTTTGAAGCAGGGGGAGACGGAGAGCTATTCATTTTTTCACCTTGACAGATATAGTCTTATAGAAGTATATATATGTTATAATCGTCAAAAAAGCAAGAGGAGGATAGCATCCTGAGCCAAATATCTTTAGAATTACAAGGTGATACTCGATTGCCGATCTATCAGCGCCTTGCAGAGACACTGAGATCGACAATTGTCGATCAAAAATGGCGTCCTGGTGACAGGCTGCCTTCGGAAAAAGAGTTGGCTGCTCAATACAGCGTCGCTCCAGGCACCGCTCGCCAGGCTATTTCACAGTTGACAGAGGAAGGAATATTGGTGCGTCGTCACGGATCCGGCACTTTTGTGCGCAAGCCGACTTTTGATGCCTCACTGTTTCGTTTTTTCCGTTTCCAGGACAAGGAGGGAGAGCGTGAAATCCCTGAAAGTCGCATCCTGAGTCGCGAAGTTATACCTGCTCCAGCGGTGGTATCAAAAGCTTTAGAGCTTGAACCGGAATCCTTGGTTATTTCCGTTTCACGCCTGCGGTTGCTTTCCGGAGAACCTGTGATAGCAGAAGAGGTCTGGCTGGACCATGCACGTTTCGAGGCTTTCATGGTAATGGACGAAGACGATATCGGCCCCTTGCTCTACCCTGTATACGATTCACATTTCGATCAGATTGTTGCCAGTGCCAAAGAATGTTTAACCGTCGAAGTAGCCGGTAGTTTTTATTCCCGCCTGTTGCATATCACGCCTGCGGCACCAGTTATTGTAATCGAGCGCCTGGCGCTCGGTTTTAATGGAAGACCTATAGAATGGCGCCGGTCACGTGGCCGTGCAGACCGTTTCCAATATCATATCGATATCCATTAACCCCAAAAACGGGATAAGTGGCTTGTAAATTTTTTTATGAAAACAGGAAAAATTTACAGGCCACTCAATATTTCTCACAGGAGGACTCAAGCATGCGAACCAAATTACTTGCCGTTGCAACCCTGACAACTCTGGCTGTTTGCCAGATCTGCTTTGCAGCTGCACAACCTCAAAAAGTGCGTATCGCCAGCCATGTATCAGCACTGTCACCTCTGCACCAGCAATCCCAGATGTTTGCTGATGAAATTGAGAAACGGCTTCCGGGCCAGTTTGAGTTCACTCTTTACCCATCCGGTCAGCTGGGAAAGGAAAAGGCGCTGATTACAAACGTCAAGGCGGGATCGCTGGAAATGATCAATGTTGCATCCGGTGTCATGAAACTTGATAAAAAGTTGGGATTATTTGACCTGCCCTGGTTGTTTTCCAGCCGTGATCATGTGCGCAAGGCAATGGATGGTGAACTTGGCAGACAGGTCGCACAGCGTATCGAAGATAAGGCCGGTGTTACTGTTGTGGGTATCTATGAGAATGGTTTCCGTCATGTGCTTAACAAAGTGCGTCCCGTGTTCAAGCCGGCCGACCTGAAAGGCCTGAAAATCCGTATCTCCGGTGGTAAGTTCCGTCAAGGCGTATTTCAGCAGATGGGAGCTACACCACAGAAAATTTCCTGGAAAGAAACTTTCACAGCCCTCCAAACTGGAGTGGTCGATGGAGTAGAAGCAGCAACATATGGTTTTTACGGACAAAAACAGTATGAAGTGGCAAAATATCTGAGTCTGACAGGGCATGTTTACACACCCAGTTTTCTGATTGCTTCCAAAACTTTCTGGGACTCTCTTACCGCTGAGCAACAAAAGGTTTTTGCAGCAGTCGGAGCGGAAATTACCGGTAAAGCATATGACGGAGCAGCAACTCTGGAAACCAAATATTTTGCTGAAATGAAGAATCATGTCAAAATCAATGATATTGACTTGAAGGCCTTTCAGGCTGCAACGAGCAAAAGTTATGATAACTATGTTAACAGCCAGGGTGATGACTGGTTGAAACTGGTCGAAATTGCACGCTGATATGAACTATGTTGTTCGGCTGATTGATAAAATTGTTGAGGTCCTGGCTACCAGCGCCCTGGTAGTTGCGGCCTCAATGATTCTGCTTAATGTTTTTAATCGATATGTTGTACTGGGTTGGTTGCGGGCCGCCAGTGAAAGTTCTGCATTGTGGGGTTGGATTTATTCAAAAACGGATGGATTACTGTCGCCGATCAGTGCAACGACGGATGAAATACCCGGGCTGCTTCTGATCTGGATCGCATTCCTCGGGGCTTATCTAGCTTATCGTAAGGGTGGGCATATTTCTTTTGACATGATGGTGGAGAAACTGCCCAGGGTGTATCAACGCCTGGTAGTTACTTTAACCGATGGCACCATTATGGCCTTCCTTGTACTCCTCCTGTTGCAATCGATTCGTATGATTCGTGTTGACGGACAGACGGAAATCGAAACCGCTGAGATTGCCCAGGGTTGGTTCATGGCCATTATTCCGCTTTCTGCCGGGTTATTGATAATGGCCCTTGTAATTGACATCATAGAACGTTTGCATAACCCAAGAAACCGGAAATTTAACCATAAAGGATAAATCATTGACTGCTCTGTTTGTCATTATTTTGCTGTTTGCCCTCATCCTTATGGGATTTCCAATCGGTTTCGCACTTATGATTACGGCAACCATAGCCATGGCTGTTCAAGGAATCGACGTGATAATGGTACCGATTCAGATGTATTCGGGAACAAACAGTGTTGTTTTGCTTGCCATTCCCTTCTTTATTCTGATGGGTGAGCTTATGGGCGCCACCTCGATCTCAGAGCGCCTCATCAACCTGGCTTCTGCTCTGGTCGGCTGGGTTCGCGGCGGGTTGAGCCATGTAAACGTAGTTACATCCATGTTTATGGCCGAAATGAGTGGTTCGGCCGTCGCTGATGCCGCTGTAATGAGTAAAATTTTTGTACCTAACATGGAGCGTCAGGGATATCCACGTACTTTTGCTGCAGCCATCACAGCCACAAGTGCTACGCTTGGCATCATTATCCCGCCATCTATTCCGATGGTGCTCTACGGCGTAGCCACCAACACCTCGATCAAGGATCTGTTCATTGCCGGTATTGTACCTGGCATTATACTTGGCGGAAGTTTCATGGCAACCAGTTATGTTTTCGCCCGCCGCGAGGGGCATCCGGTAGACAGCAGTTTCAAATTGTCAAGACTTGGCAAGGCGTTTGTGGGGGCTTTTGTGCCTTTACTTATACCTGTTCTTGTCGTTGGTGGATTAATTGCCGGACTGGTTACTCCAACCGAGGCTGCTGCAGTCGGGACCTTGGCTGCCTTGCTGTTTGGTTTTGTCATGAAGCGGGATTTGACATTTACCAAACTTGGCGAAATTCTAGTGACAACTGTCCGTCAGACTTCTGTTGTCATGATGATTATTGCAGGTTCCGCCGTACTTGGACAGTTCCTGGCAAATGAGCGTATACCTCAAATAATAGCCACCGGCCTGACTGGTTTAACTGATAACCCATTGCTGCTGACCCTGTTGATCAATGTGTTCCTGCTTTTTCTGGGCATGTTTTTGCACGCTTCAGCAGCTATTATTATCGTCGTGCCGATGCTTATGCCGGTGGCCCAGCAAATCGGCATTGACCCCGTACATTTCGGAGTCATCGTCTGTCTCAATCTGGGTATTGGCCAACAGACTCCACCTGTTGCCTCTGTATTACTTACAGTCTGCTCGACCACCGGCCTGAAAATTGAAGAGGTCATGGGGTATTGCAAATGGTTCATCCTGGCAATGTTTGTAACCCTGATGATCGTCACATTTACTCCGGCAACAGCCATCTGGTTCAAATAGAAAGAAACGTATTATACAAATCTTACTCACTATTACAGGAGTTGCATAATGGTTCAAAAGTAGCAGATTGAATGATTGCCCCTTTCA
>JAOZLO010000221.1 GCA_029934775.1 Desulfocapsaceae bacterium | reverse complement strand
GAAAAAGATAACTCAGGAGAAGTTCGGTGTTCGCTGTAGCAACGAGCCTGCATGGTATCAACTAACTCATCCGCCCGCAGAAAAACACGACGAAAAAGTGTGATGGTAAATCGTGTAAGGCGAACCAGAGGATTTTTCCGTCTCTCGATACCACGGGCACGCATGGCATCTCCTATCTCGTTTGCCTGAAAGAGAATCAGCGGCAAAAACCTGACTACTAACCCCACCATCGTGGCGATCATTCTCTCATTTACAAAGGGCAGCGGCCTCATACCCCAGATAAGAGAGGCACGTATTTCGGCAGTCCGAGTTGTGGACATCAGTAACACACTCATAAATACAACCAGCAGTAAGCGCCAGCAGATCGTCAAGGCCTCTTGAACCTCATTTATGGCTATAACAGGAAGCAACTGATCGCTGAAACTGACTGCTCGAATAATAAAGATAAATATAAGGAAAAACAGAAAATATCGAATCTCCAGTAAAAGCCTGCGAAGGCGCAGATGAGCCAGGTGAGACAGTAAAACCACTACTATTGAAGTGACGGCTAAAAAGGGGATCTCTCCTCTGAGACTCGCCACACTCAGTATCATCAGTACCAGTTGCTTGGTGCGGGGATCCAGCCGGTGCAGCGGTGAAGTGCCTGGTTTGAATCCGATGGTGGTCAATTCACCCATGGCTGAATGCCTTTTCCTAGTTGGACTGAGCATGGCGGCCGAATTCCGAATTGTTCGATGCCAACTATCACTTCATCCGGTAATCCATCTTTTACAACGTGTCCTTTCTCCATCACAATAAGTCGTTGAGCATGAGCGATTACCTTTTCAAGATCATGAGTGGTAATAATAACGGTATGACCTGCCTCATGCAGTTTAACAACCTGGCTCAACACTGTACACGTTGCCGGGTAATCCAGATTGGAAAACGGTTCATCCATCATCAGCACCTGTGGGGCCATTGCCAGTACTCCGGCAATGGCCAGTCGTCGCTTCTCACCTCCAGAAAGGTTATGCGGGGATCGGTCTTCAAATCCGGTAAGATTTACGTCGGTAAGAGCCTGGGCCACACGACTGTTAATTTCCGGTCGTTGCAGACGAAGGTTTTCCGGCCCGAATGCTGTGTCATCGTAGACAGTGTCACCAATTATCTGACTTTCAGCATCCTGAAAGACCATGCCAACCTGTCTCCGGGCAGCCATTGGATCCTCTTTTACTGATGTTCCTCCCACCAGAACGGTACCAGATTGCGGAAAAAGAAGGCCGTTGAAATGTCGAAGTAAAGTCGTTTTACCCGAGCCGTTAGCACCGGCTATAACCGTGAACTCACCCCGGTTAAAAGTAAGCGAAACATCGCTGAGGCTTGTTGTTCCGTCCGGGAAACGATGGAAGAGGTTGGAGGTTTTAATGATAGCCATTGTTATTCTGCGGTGCGGAGAACATCAATATTTCCTGCTATCATTGGCCTCAGAGCTCTGACGATGGGAATGGCAGCGGCAATTTTCAGCCCGTCGCCGAGCAGAAATGGAAGCATGCCAACTGCTGCTGCTTTAGAAATACTCATACCTGTGACAACCTTCAGCCAGGGGACACCAAAACCATATATAATGAGAGTGCCGATAATCATGGCAAAGACATCAACAGCTATACTCCCCTTGCCTCTCTGACTGATTAGACCAATTACATAGGCGGCAGCAGCAAAGCCCAGCAGATATCCACCGGTTGGGCCGACAAATTTACCGATACCTCCTGTACCGCCTGCAAAAACAGGTAAGCCGATGGCGCCTGCCAGCAAATAGACGCCAATGCTGGTTAGGCCCCAGCGACCTCCAAGCAGCAGGCCTGCCAGCATAACAAAAAGATTTTGCAGTACGATTGGTACGGGACCGATGGGGATTGCGATATAGGCACCTACGGCTGTCAGGGTTGCCATCAGTGCTGCATATACCATCAGTTTTAATTGTTCAGTGGATGTATCCATGTCTGTTTATTTATTATTGTTAGTTATGAATTAAAGTTGCCAGTGTTCAGTTATCAGTAAAGACGCGTAGGGGTAGGATAATTAATATCCGTTTTGCGCATAAAATAGCAAATAGAATGAAAATACTATTACCTGCACAGTTGTTTCTTTAGTAATCGCTTAAGTATTATTTACGAACAAATACAACATATTACATACTTATAGTATGGGTTGCTGTACTGCGAACTGATAACTGACAACTGGAAACTTCAATTATGAAAACAATCACCGTGTATTACAGTCTCACGGCTTCCATCAGCTATTTGCAGGATCAGTCCTCCGAGACTATCCATATCCACAGCAGTTCCTTCCACTGTTTTTTTGAGG
Source organism: Desulfocapsaceae bacterium (assembly GCA_029934775.1). Classification (GTDB taxonomy): domain Bacteria; phylum Desulfobacterota; class Desulfobulbia; order Desulfobulbales; family Desulfocapsaceae; genus Desulfomarina. The sequence goes on along the minus strand of JAOZLO010000221.1, from coordinate 3,097 downwards.
GTTGAAACATGAACGTGTTGACCAATAGTTGTGTTGTTTGATTTCCAATCAGCAATAAGGGATTCAGGGTTAAAAACTGTCAACCGCTTTTTGAAATTGTTCAAAAAAGAGATGAGGATTTCTTTTCTCGGCACATGTTTACCTGAAAGTGTTTTCAGGGAAACGGCCCCAACTTCCTCAAGGTCAAGATTATTATTTACGTTGAGACCAACTCCGACTCTTACGTGGCTTACCTGGTCACCTTCAGTTTCCATTTGAGACAGCACGCCACAAATTTTCGACTTGTCGACCAGGATATCGTTTGGCCATTTCAAACTGGCTTGAATATTATATGAAGATCGTAAAAGGGAGGCCATCTCAACTGCTGCTGCCAGGTTGACGAGACTGGCTAACATAATGGGAATACTCGGACGAACGACAACAGTGAAATAGAGCCCGCCATCGCCAGAAAACCAGACTCTTTTCATTCGTCCTCGCCCCATAGTCTGCCTTTCAGCTATAACTACTGTGAAATCGGGGCAGCCCTGTCGTGCCAGCTCTGTAGCCTCGTCCATTGTAGACGATATTTCCTGGAAATAATGAATACGATCCTGCCATGCACCGAACTCCCAGGGGAGCAGGGTGTCTGGATCCGGCGTCAGGTAATAGCCTTGCGGGGATGAAATGATAGGAATGCCGGAACGAACCATACCTTTAATGTGTTTCCAGACAGAGACCCTGCTTATTCCCAGCATAATGCTGATCTTTTCACCTGAAAAAACATCTTCAGCTTCTTTTAGGATGGTGTAAATTTTTTCTTTTTGACCCATGTGGTTAACCTCTTTTTCTGGCATGGTTAACCGAAATTGATCAAAAAGTCAAAAATATATTGGCATATGGAGGAATATTTGTTTTGCTTCTGGTGAAAAATCAATTTCTATTCTTCCAGTTCAACCAGGAGAAACTATATCATGTTATTTCAATCCAATAAAAATCTTATGTCCGAAATAGCCTCTCTGCCGATTCCGGATGGTGATCTGCAAACCCCTTGTCTTGTAGTTCTCGAGGAGGCGATGTTACATAATCTTCACCAGACAGCGGAGCATGCGGGAGGGATTGATCGCCTTATGCCCCATGTGAAAACCCATCGTGCATTGTGGGTTGCTGAGTGGATGATTGCCAATGGTATAACGTCACTGAAAGCGGCTACACCCATTGAAGTGGAACTTGCTCTTCAAGCTGGTGCTGAACATGTTCTCTGGGCCTATCCAACTGCGAACGGTTTCAATATTGATCGCGTGATTGATGCTGCCAATGGTTATCCTGAAGCGATTGTGAAAGTGCTTTTCGACTGTGAGGCAGGATATAGAGCATGGAAAGACAGGCTGCAGATTAAACCGGCTGAGAATATCCGTTTTGTATTGGACCTTGACCCAGGCATGGGGCGGACTGGAACTGATATTGAGGGTGATGCTGCTCATCTGGCAAGAAGAGTGCATCAAGATGGTCTTTTTGCCGGCATCCATATTTACGATGGCCATATTCAAGATGCTGATAAAGAGATCAGAATTGAAAAAAACCGGAAAAATGTTGCACGCGTTACAGCGCTGATATCGTCATTGCGTGGTGAGGGAATAAATGATGAGTTGATTGCGAGTGGCAGCTACAGCTTTGATATATGGCCAGAATCAATTGCCGGTTATGTATCGCCTGGCAGCTTTATATATTCCAGCGCTCAGCATCAGCACGAATTGTCCCATCTTAAATGGAAAATCGGTGCATATGTTATAGCGAGTGTTGTTTCTGTGCGCCCGGGAAGTGCGACCCTGGACGCAGGCTCAAAGGCAATTTCACCTGATATGCTGATGCGGGAGCGTTTTTCCGGAGCCGGAGCTATCACCGGGATGAGTGAAGAACACTCCGTAGTTAAAACAGATGAACTCAAAGTGGGCGATCGCCTGGCTCTCGTCTCCAAACACACATGTACTACGGTCTATCTCTATCCCAGGGCGCTGGTCAAGACCCTTGATGGTCGATGGGAATATCGCCATCAACTTGGAAATATGCGGTAGGCTCCGATCTTTATCGCCAGGAAAAGGAGTACGGTCTCTGTGGTGAGATAATGTGGCTTTTGGGTTGCGGGCAAAGCCAGCCTTAGACAATTATTTTGACAGGAAAAGATTTTGTATGAAGAACAGTGTAGAGGTCGACGTAGACTACAGGACTGATTGCTGATTTGGTTTTAAGGACGTGCGGGCACGTCTCAGCAGTATGGCTGCCGATCAGGAGTTTCGTTTTATCTGTGACCAGAAAATGGCTGGAAAGATCGGCCGAATTGTTACCCTTAATGATGGAGAGATTTTTAACCACGAAAACAGACTCGATGGTGTTGTTATTTCTCTGCGAAAAAAAGCTGTGAAGGGATGAAAGAGCTGATTCGGTCCCAGCGGCTTCCGCTAGTTTATGACGCCATCATTCTTGATTATCATCAAGTACTTTACGAATCAACACTGCAATATCTTTTTTAGAGAGCGGCTTCAATGCAAATTCTCGTATTCCCATGGATTTTGCTTTTTCCTCGGAGATAACACTGGAGTACCCGGTGCAGAGGATAATGGGAATATCTGGACGGATCTGTATCATTCTTCTGGCTAGATCAGCACCCGTTATACCCGGCATAGTCTGGTCTGTGATAACAATATCAAACTGATCAGGCTGATTCTGAAAAGTCTCAAGAGCATCAAGGCTGCTCTTCCTGACGGTAACATGGTAGCCCAGCCTTTCGAGCATATCCTTACCCATTTCAGCAAGTATATCTTCATCATCAATGTAAAGTATATTTTCTTTTCCAACAGGGATCTGTTCACTAACCTCCATGTCAGATATGGTTTCTTTATTGACTACAGGGAGAAAAATATGGAAAGCAGCGCCTTTGCCGGGCTCACTGAAGAGAGTTATAAATCCACTATAGCTTTTTATAATGCCGTGGACAATGGAAAGCCCCATGCCTGTACCTTTACCAATTCCTTTGGTGGTAAAATAAGGATCAAAGATTTTATCTTGTACCTTCCGAGTCATGCCGGGACCGGAATCACTTACTGATAGTTGAATAAAAGTG
>JAOZLO010000220.1 GCA_029934775.1 Desulfocapsaceae bacterium | reverse complement strand
TTCAAGCCAAAATCTCATACAGGTATAGAGAAAATCAATCCTTGATGATTGATACAGTAGCAGCCAATATCAGTTCAAGAGGAGCCTTTATAGAAACATCTCACAAAGTTCCAATGGCTTCGAAGGTTAAAATCGAATTTTTCTTGAGCTTTGCTGACCTGAAACGATTACGCTTTATCCTCTCCATGAAGAGCCTGAGACAATTTACCGACAAAAACATCTGGGTAAGTGCCAGCGGTATCGTCATCCGCCAGGAGAAAAACGGAGTGGGCATTATTTTCGATACTGATTACCAACTCACTCCGATGGAGACTCCAGCCACAACTCGTAAAGACATTTAATGAAAAATTTCAATGTAGTTTTCAAAATAGTTAACGAGAAAAACTGTCCCCTTTACCAGGAAGGGGAACATCTTTTATTATCTGAAAAAACACTATCATGCCCCGAAGGCAAAGAGGTTTGTCTTATTCTGGTAAGAGATATGACAGAGTTGCTGTTAACTTTCTTCAAGAACCAGCCATTTAACCCGGAAGAACATCTATCTGAGGAATTTAACTGCAGTGGTTGTAATGGCTTGATTAAGTTTGCCCTGATAACAGAAGATGGCCGATCAAATGGCAATGTGGGGTGGACGGTAGCACCAATTGAAACAGAAATGACAAAGGCAGACAGAGAGCATTTCTCCAGTCCATTTTTAGAAATTCTGACCGATGAAAAAGTTACCACCATTTTTCAACATGGGCAGGAAATCGTATTGGAAAAAAATGATATCCTTATTTCACAGGGAAAACAGAATGATAATCTCTATATTATTCTGGAAGGAGAGTTGGCTGTAGAGGATAGTGGAATCCTGTTGGCGACCTTCAACAAAGGTGAGATTTGTGGTGAAATGAGTTATTTCGGTACCGATGTCGCCGTGTCTACAGTGCGTGCAATGTCGGCCTCAAAGGTTTTGGTAATAGGAGGAGAAGTATTTGCGGCAGTCTTGAATAATGACTTCAAGGTACAGGCATTTTTGGCACAGTTAATTGCGAAAAGATTACGCAGGACAGAAGCTGCCAGGGCCCGGGATTTTGAGTCGTGTATGAGTGGCAGGATTGATCAAATTATGGTTGCCGAACTTTTTCAAATTTTTCATATGCATCAAAAGACCGGAGTACTAAAACTGGAACTGCCGCAAGGAGATGGGCATGTCTCCTTTCGCGAAGGATGCATTATTAATGCAGGATACAACGACTTGATAAATGAAGAGGCAATTTTCAAGATTCTGGCTGAGGAATCGGGTTTGTATCGCTTTATAACCGGACTGTCTCCACAGGAAATGAAAGCCGCTGAGATAGGGGATTTTATGATGCTGTTGATGGAGGGCGTAAAACGAGTGGATGAAGATCGAGAGCGTTAACCCTCGATCTCTTAGATGGTGGCAGATTTTTCAAAAAACTGTTCAATCGTATATATCCCGTGACAGAATCAACTACTCAACATGATCCTTGGATTGTTTGCCGGTTATACTCTCTATATCAATTTTCCAAACCCGAAGGCCGTCAAGTGACATTCCTGGAAAATCCCATTCTTTATCGGAATACTGCTCCATGACCCGTTTTAATCCCTCTACTTTACCTTCTTGAGAAACAACTTCTTCGGCTTTGCCGAAACCAACCACGCTCTGAAATGAAAAAGTCCAGCTGCAAGGCTTGTTTTCATCAGAGATGAGCTCTACTCCTGATTCAAACTCAAAGCACACATTGCTGTTAGCTGTCAGTATATCTATTTTTTTACCATCTCTGGCCGAGTGAAAATAGAGCACCTTACCATCATATCCAAACGAAACGGGTACGATATAAGGCATATTGTCTTGAGACAATCCTAACCTGCACACCTGACATTTCCTGATAACCTGTGAGATATCACCTTGATCTTGTATCTCTTTATCTTTTCTCCTCATCATGATCTCCCTGAAATTGTATCCTGTTTATGTTTGATGGTGTTTTACTCTACCGTCATATAGAAAATTATGATCTCCAAGAAACACATTACCCGACATCTGTCCCTCACAAAAGAGCCAGTTAACAACTATTTTATGGATACAGTTGTGATTGTCGACTATCTTTGTCAATATAAATAATCAGCACTGTCTGGTTAGGTTTTTGCTGTAGGATAAATGGATTATTACAACACCACCAATACTGACAATGATAAAATTATGATAACAGTACATTCAGATTCAGAAAATCCTCTTTATCAACAGATTTACGAACAGATAAAAACCAAGATAATGAGAGGTGATTATCCGGAAGGGTTTCGACTCATATCGACAAGGCAACTCTCAAAAGAATTATGCGTTGGGCGAAATACGGTAGAAAGCGCTTATGCCCAGCTTTGTCTGGAAGGATATGTAAAGAGTATGAAAAGGAGTGGTTTTATTGTAAACAATGTGAGTGACGATAATCCTCATGCTTCAAATAAAATGAGGGGGAACGGTTGCCTCCAGGCATCAGCACAGCGACTGTCAAGACAAAGTATTCCCGGGTACAGTTCCAATAACCCCAGGCAATACGATTATGATTTTCAATACGGAAGCCTTGATCCTTCTCTTTTCCCATACTCTCAGTGGCGTCGTCTTACATCGGAGATACTGAGCTCAAACGAAGCACAAAATATAAACTATTATAATAATATTCAGGGAGAGCTGAATTTACGAATAGAAATCATGAAATATCTCGGTGAATCCCGAGGTGTTTTGTGTAATCCCGAGCAGATAATATTGTGTAGCGGAACTCGCTATGCATTGGAAATTATTTGTAAATTGTTTCCAAAAGAACGAAGAACAGCCGCCTTTGAGGAGCCTGGTTATGACGGTTCCAGGATTGTCTTCGAAAATAATGGCTACAAAATCAATCCGATTCCACTGAGGAAAGAAGGAGTTGATATTGAGATACTGGCAAACGGTTCCCCCGGACTCGTCTACATTACACCTTCCCATCAGTTTCCTACAGGATTGGTCATGCCAATCCAGCATCGGACAAACTTACTGGACTGGGCTGTGCAAACAAAGAGCGTCATAATTGAGGATGATTATGACAGTGAGTACAGATATCATTCAAGGCCCATACCTTCCCTGCAATCTATCGACAGGCACAAAAGGGTTATCTATCTTGGCACTTTTTCAAAATCACTGGCCCCCGGTCTTCGGATGAGCTATATGATCTTACCAGAATGGATGCTTGCTCAATATCATAAGTTATTCTCCAGATATCCCTCTACCGTATCGTGGCTTCAACAGCAGGTAATGTCCCTTTATATGGCAAGGGGATATTGGCAGAGGCATTTGCGAAAAGGATGCCTAAAGAACAAAAAGAAGTACGACATTTTATTGCAAGCCATCCAGGATCAGTTTGGAAACAGGGTGCAGATCCACAACCATAATGCAGGTCTTCATATTCTTTTAGAGTTTAATAATGGTGAACAGCAGGAATATCTGGAGGAAAAAGCCGGACAATATAATGTCAAGGTATACCCAACTCTTCCATTTTGGCATCAGAAGGAGAACTGCCCTAAGAACGAAGTCCTGCTTGGATTCAGCAATTTAAGCGAAACTCAAATCAGAGAAGGAATACACCGGCTCAATCTCGCCTGGTTCTGAGACCATGCATCATGAATACATAGTGCACCGGAGGTAGAAAATTGAATGGCATTTGCCTCAGTTTACTGGTATGGTCTCGCTGATAATTATGTGTGGTCCCGTAGCTCAGCAGGATAGAGCACCAGATTCCTAATCTGGGTGTCGCGCGTTCGAATCGCGCCGGGATCACCAAGAGTTATATCAGCAGTATGCTGCTTCCTCTATTACCTCCGTTCTAACTTCTATGTAATTTCTGTGTAATCGTGTCAACCAGATTGCTATATTTAAAAATACCTTTCTTCCAACTTGTTCGTAGCTGCATTTATATGCTTGCCATTTTGATGACTGTCCCTCAACACCATATCAATGATTTATGTCCTGATATTCCTTTGACTGTATAAAGTTACAGGAAACTTCAGCTTGAAAGAATCATGGAGAGTCAGTAAAAACAGAGAGAAACTACTTCAAGCAGTTTAAAGTAGACATAGCCTTTGCCGGACCATCTTCAAAGAACAGCCGAACACCTTCTTCGACGGCATCAAAACGCGAATCAAAAAGAGATAATTCGTCCTCTCCCAAAGTTCCCAAAACATATTTTTCAACTGGAAAATCAGCATGAACATTTCCCTGCCCTGGCCTACCGATCCCAATTTTCAACCGGTAAAAATCCTGGTTCCCCAGATATTGGACAAGAGATTTAATACCGTTATGCCCACCCGCTCCACCTCCCTTAACAAGCTTAACTCTTCCGGGTGCCATATCAATATCATCATGAATCACCACGATATTATTGGGATCAATTTTGTAAAATTGAGAAAACTGAACTATACCCTTTCCACTCAAGTTCATAAAAGTCATTGGTTTTAAAAGACAAATTGTATTCCCAAAAAGCTGCACACGAGCAAAGAGAGAATGCCATTTTTCACCTTCTATCCCCACTCGCCATCTCCTGGCAAGCTCATCAATCACCAGGAAGCCTATATTATGACGTGTACCATCATACTTGCTCCCTTTGTTCCCAAGTCCCGCTATAATAAAGGATTTACTCATCGTCAATTATATGAAAACCACATGTTGCCCGAAATGAGAAGAAAATAAGTGCTTTGTTATGGATAGGATTTTGGGGATATTATTAAACAAAAAAAGTCCGGGAAACAATCCCCCGGACTTTTTTGATGTACAGCAGAGAACAAAAAAGATACGTACACTATCTACTAAACAGCGTCCTCTTTTGTTTCCTCTGCAGCTTCATCATTTTCTTCACTTACGCCATCTTCCTCATCTTCACCCTCTACCTTCTCCACCCCAGGTTTGACAACGGCAACAGCAACTTCATTCTTTCCTGTTATCATTTTTACATTTTCAGAAACAGAAATGGCACCACATTTAATATTATCTCCAATTAAAAGAGAACTTATATTCAAGGTGCACTCATCCGGCATATCCAACGGTTTTCCTTCAAAAAGGATATGTTCATGATAAACCAGCAAAACTCCACCAAGGTCAACACCTTTGGCTACACCTTCATAGACAACAGGAACATTGAAAGAACGTTCCTTAGTAAGGTCAATTTCAAAAAAGTCCACATGTATCAGGTTTCCAGTTACAGGGTGAACCTGTATCTCACTTATCAAAACACTCCTTTCAGGACTTTCGCCAATTTTAAGATTGACAATGACATTGCGACGATTAAATTTCAGCAGGCTTGCCATCAAAGTTTTTGAGTCAAGCTGCAGCGCTGCAGCCTCACTACCGCCACCGTAAACAACAGCAGGAGTCATACCTTTCATCCGTAATCGACGCATGGCTCCTTTCCCGA
>JAOZLO010000219.1 GCA_029934775.1 Desulfocapsaceae bacterium | reverse complement strand
GCAGGTAATCCATGATCAGCTGGTTGAGCTCCAGAGGTTCTTTTTCGGTAGCCACCCCCCTTGCCACAGTCAAAAGATCCAATACTATTGCAGCAGCTCTCTGTCCTGCATCCATTATTGTTTCAATTGGTTCCCTGAGATCACTCTCCTGAGGGAGCTTCAAAAGAAGTAATTCCGGGTAACTGACGATACCTGTCAAAACATTATTTAAGTCATGGGCAACTCCACCTGCTAAAAGGCCGAGTGATTCCATCTTCTTGGCTCTTGCTTTTATTTCCTGGCTCTCTTTAAGCATTCTCTCGGTTTTTTTTCTATCGGATATATCCGACATGGTCACCAATGCTCTGCCGTCTTGAAGGAAAATGATGCGAAATTCAATGTCTTTGACCTTGCCATCTTTACAGGTCACTTTGAATTCATGTATGCCTTTTTTTGAGCCTTTCGAGTTTTGCCAGTCGACAACAACCCGCTTCCTGTAATTTGAGTTGGGATAAGCCACTTCAAACCAGTCATACAACGTCTTAATATCAGCCATTGTATAACCGGTGATATCGGTAAAACCTCTGTTTAGGAATAAAAGCAGACCATCATGATCCCAAACAGTGATGCCGAGTAAGACATTTTCAAATAAACTGTTCAGAAGATCTCGTTGCCCTCGCAATTCCTCCTGAGCGATGGTTTCTTTTTTTTGAAGTACATATTGACGGACCAGTAAATATACCATGCTGAGAGTGATCAGCATTGTCAAAACAAAAAGCACATTGGCGTTAACCAGAAAATTATCAATTCTAGCCTGCTGGTCCGCCAGTATAGCCTGCGCTTTTTTTCTTGAATGACGGTTAAGTGAGCGCACTTTTTGATAGGCAAAATTAATTCGTGAAAAAACTATTGCTGCAGTTGTCTCAGTTTCCGGCCCGAACCCCGAAACACCATCGGCCAGCCATATCTGTAGATCAGCTAAGGCCGGGGCTGTGACTGCATGAAAAGCAGAGGCATTAATCAGGTTATCAAACACATAGGATTCGCGCATCCTCCTGATGTCACCGGCAACAATCTCTACCTTTACTCGCAACATGGTAAAATTATCTGGTTTGGGGTTATTTTTCGCGCTATTTGCTGCATTTACAACTTCGGATATATTTTCAACTGCAAAAGTAAGATCATTGAGTTCTATCAGAAGTGTACTTGGAAGATTATTTTCAATTGAGCGCAGGGTTGTATTGGTCAAAATCCCGGCAGTAATAACACCACAAATCAATACCGTCATGGGGACCCAGAGTAAGTGCCGGGAACTTACATGTTTTTCTTTCATCATTGAAGACCTTCAAAACGATTACTGTGATCCAGATAATATTTTTCTGCACCTGGGTGAAGTGGTATGGAAATACCGGTTAAAGCCGTTTCAGGGGTAATAAATTTTCCCTGGGGATGCCCCTCTTTAAGCATGGAAAGCGTACGCTGATTCCACAAAGCCTCAGTAATTTTATAAACCAGAGCTTCATCCATTGTTTCACTGACAACGAGAAGGGCATGAACCTCAATCGTCGGCACTTCCGGTATGCCGGGATAAACATCCGCTGGAATATAACCAGGAACCAGATAGGGATAACGTACTTCTATTTGAGCTGCTATCTCCGGTAATATGGGGACAAGAGAAATACCGATATCCGATAATTGACTTACGGCGTCCATCGGTGTACCTGCCATCATGACAAAACCGTCAAGCTCACCGCTGATTATTTTGTCATGAGTGAATACTGGTTTAAGGTAAACAGATAGAAAATCGTTTTCACTCATGCCGTGTGCATCAAGAACAATGCGCATAACAGCCAATGTTCCCGATCCAATCTCATCATTTGAAATGCGCTTTCCACGAAGATCAGCAACACTTTGAACATCGGCATCCCGTCGTGTAACAATCTGAAACTTCTCCGGGTAAAGGCTGGCAATAGCTCGAACAGCGCGAACTTGTTCATCTCTTTTGAATAGATGATCGCCTTTGAACGCCCAGGATGCAACATCAGCTTGAACCAACCCTGCTTCAATTTCACCTGCAACTATGCTGCGAATATTGTCTATTGAACCAGCTGAATTCTGGGCAACACCGATATAACCTGGAACTCCATTTTTTCCAGCTTGGACCGCTTTGCCAATTGAATCACTAAGGGTAATACCCCGGGCTATTATTTTACCAATAGGATAGTACACTCCGGTTTGTCCACCTGTTCCAATCCGGAAAAGTCGTAAATCTTCCGCCTCGACAAAAGTAACCGGAATCAAAAACAGTACAACGAAGAATAGTACAGCTTTAGTTCTAAAAATTGATATGCCGCTCATTGTGGTCTTATACCCTGTGAGTTTATTGTTTATATCTCTCAAAAAACAGCTTGTGTACTGACCGCAAGCCCTCTTTTATAGAAAACAGAGCCTCTGCCATTATAGGTATCAGTAAGTCCGGATTCTATCAACTCATTTTATTCTACCGAGAATGCAACTTGCCCCTTCCTGGATCATGCATTATTTTTTTTGGCTGCAAGCACAATAATACCAAAGGGTTTATTCGGACTAACCGGACAAACGATCAACACCAAATAACAACTATAACAGGGGGAATTATAATGAGAAAATTGGTCATTTTACTTTTAGCTCTATCTTTTTTGAGTGCACCGTCAATTTTTGCGGCATCTGTACCAACCATGGACAAAGATGAGCTGAAATCACTCCTCGGTTCCGATAATCTGGTTATCCTGGATGTTCGTATCGGCAGGGACTGGAGTTCCAGTGAATTTAAAATAAAAGATTCCGTGCGAATGGCGAAGTCTGATCTTTCAATGGTGGATAAATACCCAAAAGATACAACTCTTGTGCTCTACTGCGCCTGACCAAGCGAATATACAAGTGCCAGGGTGGCACAAAAGATAATTAGCAAGGGTTACAGTAAAGTATATGCACTGAAAGGAGGATGGCTGGAGTGGTTTCGCTCTAAATACCCGGTCGAAACGAAATAATACAGCAATCCCTCGAAGAAACTTCCTCGGGGGATTGTTGCAAAAACCGGCCTATGATGAAGCCAACGAGATGTCAGGAAATTTCTTTTAAAAACGGTTTCAATTTAAGAAGTTTTTTAGCTCCAATACCTTTAACATTTGTCAAATCATCCACACTCTTGAATTCGCCGTTCGCTTTGCGATATTCAAGAATGGCATCTGCAGTTTTAGGCCCGATTCCAGGAAGCTGCACCAGAAGATCTTTATCTGCACTGTTGATATCAAGGTTTTCAACTATTACCTTTTCCACAGTTTTTTGTGCCGTCATTTCTTTGCTGTCTGATTTCGCATACGCCCCTGAAAGACCCGTAACACAAACAAAAAGAACCGCCATAAGAACACTTACCATTTTCATAATTTTCTCCTTCTGATTCATGCATTTTTATGCATATTCCGGGTTACGGCACCAGTTGTGCCACAGTAATAATTCCTTAAAGTGAGCAATGCAGGGAATGTGCGTTTGCCATCTCTTTTGGAATTCTCGTCAGCTTACATCATCAACCTCACAATTTTATTACAACCCGGAATTTCCATTTATTTTTTCTTATAACGAATAAAAAAAGGGGTGTTGAAATTGCTATCTCAACCCCCCTTCACTACAGATATATAGTGTAAAATGTACTTTACATAATAGGCTTCATTGCACTCATAAAAGAACGGAGTTCTTCGCCAATCACCTCAATTGCAGTATAACGGATCGATTCATTCACCTGGATGATATCTATATTATCGACACCGTTATCTTTTAGATCAAGCCCTTTACCGATCACGTCTGTATCAACTGTCTTCATAAAATCCTGAAGCAGTGGAATAGCGACGTTTGCAAAAAGATAGTTGCCATACTCAGCGGTGTCTGAAATAACAACATTCATCTCGTAGAGTTTCTTTCTGGCAACGAGGTTGGCAATAAGTGGAACTTCATGCAGGGATTCGTAGTATGCCGACTCATCCTTAATTCCAGCAGACACCATGACGTCAAAGGCCAGCTCCACTCCCGCTTTAACCATGGCCACCATAAGGATACCATTATCATAGTATTCCTGATCAGTTATCTCATCGCCTGTTGATTCTGCCTGTTCAAAAGCTGTCGCTCCTGTTTCCTCACGCCATTTTAAGAGATTGCTATCGCCATTTGCCCAATCTTCCATCATGGTTTTGGAAAAATGACCCGACATTATATCATCCATATGATTTTCGAAAAGAGATTCAAGAAGAGTCTTTAACTCTTCAGAAAGGATGGCTGCCTGAATCTTCGCCGGATTAGACAGCCTGTCCAGCATCGCAGTAATACCACCATGTTTCAACGATTCAGTGATAACTTCCCAGCCATTCTGCACCAGTTTCGAGGCATAAGCTGAATCAATGCCATTCTCGATCATCTTATCGTAGCAGAGTAAAGAACCAACCTGCAGCATCCCGCAGAGAATAGTCTGTTCACCCATAAGATCTGACTTGACTTCGGCAATAAATGAAGATTCCAGCACACCTGCCTTATCACCTCCGGTAGCACAGCAATACGCCTTTGCAATCTCCCATCCGACTCCATCAGGATCGTTTTCTCCATGTACGGCAATAAGGGTCGGTACACCGAAGCCTCGTTTATACTCCTCCCTTACACCAGTTCCCGGCGATTTAGGGGCCACCATTATAACCGTAAGGTCATCACGAATCTGCATACCCTCTTCAACAATATTGAAGCCGTGGGAATAGGAGAGACACGCTCCCTCTTTCATCAGAGGCATTACTGCTGAAACGACCTTGGTATGCTGTTTATCAGGGGTGAGGTTAATCACCAGGTCAGCTTCCGGGAGAAGCTCTTCGTAGGTGGAAACTACAAAATCATTTTCCGTACCATTTTTCCAGGACTGTCGTTTTTCCGAAATAGCTGCCTCTCGCAAAGCATATGATACATCGAGACCACTGTCTCTGAGGTTAAGCCCCTGATTCAATCCCTGGGCACCACAACCTACAATAACAATTTTTTTGCCCTTTAAAATCTCCACTCCATCAAATTCAGAAGAGTCCATCAGTCGACACTTAGAAAGCTCTTCAATTTGTCGGCGCAGTGACAGCGTATTAAAATAATTAGTAGTCATTTTTTATCTCCTTGTTTTCGAATTATTTGCAACTGCTCAGGTATTCAGAAGCCTGGTGACAAAACTGTATGTTTTGAATATCTGGATAGTTACTCTTTTTAAAAAAAATTGCTGAGAATAGTCTGTACTTGGATATATTGGGAAACTCTTGTTGCGTCAAGTGATTTGTTCGTGATACTGTAATGTACATTCTGCAACAATCCCTCCCTCAATAAAGCAAAAGCATAGTTGGAACACATCCGAAAACCCCATGAAAACAATCCTTATAACCAATGATGACGGTATTCACAGCCCGGGAATTG